>NZ_JBDGML010000091.1:0-79645 GCF_057655195.1 Arthrobacter sp. Soil_N43 | reverse complement strand
GTTGAGCTTGTCGAAACCTGGGTTCTGACAAGCTCAACCACCGGGAGTAATGCTACGCAGGCACAGCCACGATGACCTGTGCTGCCCGGAGGACGCGTTCGCCCGACTTGTACCCGGAGCGGAGCACCTGGCTGACGGTGTCAACCTCGATGTCGTCGCCGGGCTGCTGGATGAGGGCCTCGTGGATCGTGGGGTCGAACTCCACACCGGTCTCATCGATGCGCACCAGGCCGTAGGTCTTCAGCGCATTCTCCAGTTTGGCGGCGATCGCGGCGAACGGGCCGTCCGTGAGGTCACCGTGCTGGCGGGCGGCGTCCACGTCGTCCAGCACCGGAAGCAGCGAGTTCAGGACGCCGATGACGGCCATCTCCCCTGCCACGGCACGGTCGCGCTCGACGCGCTTGCGGTAGTTGACGTACTCCGCCTGCAGCCGGAGCAGGTCGTTCTTCAGCTCCGTGGCCTCAGCAGTGGTTGAGCCGGTGGAAACCCCCTGTGCCACCGATTCCTCGGCCGGCACCTCCACCCGGTTGAGGATTTCCTCTGCCTGGGCGAGGGCGTCGCCGTCGGAATCCGAGGAGGTCTCGAGGGGCTCCACCACCGGTTCGGCATGCTTCTCACCTTTGGGGTGGCGGGCCTCCCCGGTCACCGGGTCCACCTTGCGGTGGTCCCGGATGACCGGCTCGTCGCGCTTGCTTCCCTGGTCGCGGGAAGAGCCGTGCTCTTCTTCGTTACCGTGATGAGGCATGGTTACTTCTTCTCTTCTTCGTCGACGATCTCGGCGTCGACGATGTCTTCATCGCTGGAAGAACCCGTCTTGTCGCCTGCGGCACCGGCCGGCGCACCCTCAGCACCGGCTGCGCCGGTCTCACCGTTCGGCGAACCTGCCTGGGCGTAGATGGCTTCGCCCAGCTTGGTCTGGGAAGCCTGCAGCTTCTCAAACGCGGTCTTCACGGCCGCATCGTCGGTGCCTTCGAGCGCCTTCTTGAGGGCGTCGACGTCGGCCTGGACCTCGGTCTTGACCTCTTCGGGCAGCTTGTCCTTGTTGTCGGCGATGAGCTTGTCCACGGAGTAGGCGAGCTGCTCGGCCGTGTTGCGGGTGTCGGTCGCCTCGCGGCGGGCCTTGTCCTCGGCTGCGTGCTCTTCGGCGTCGCGGACCATGCGCTCGATGTCTTCCTTCGACAGCGCGGTGCCGCCGGTGATGGTCATGGACTGTTCCTTGCCGGTGCCCTTGTCCTTCGCGGAGACGTGCACAATGCCGTTGGCGTCGATGTCGAAGGTGACCTCGATCTGCGGGACGCCGCGGGGGGCCGGAGCGATGCCGGTCAGTTCGAACGTGCCCAGCGGCTTGTTGTCGCGGGTGAACTCGCGTTCGCCCTGGAAGACCTGGATGGCCACGGACGGCTGGTTGTCATCAGCCGTGGTGAAGGTCTCGGACCGCTTGGTGGGGATGGCCGTGTTGCGCTCGATCAGGTGCGTCATAACACCACCCTTGGTCTCGATGCCGAGGGACAGCGGGGTGACGTCGATCAGCAGAACGTCCTTGCGCTCGCCCTTCAGCACGCCTGCCTGCAGGGCTGCACCAACGGCCACAACCTCATCCGGGTTGACGCCCTTGTTGGGCTCCTTGCCGCCGGCGAGTTCCTTGACCAGTTCGTACACAGCGGGCATACGGGTGGAACCGCCCACGAGCACGATGTGATCGATATCGGAAAGCTTGATGCCGGCTTCCTTGATGACGTCGTGGAAAGGCTTCTTGGTGCGGTCCAGCAGGTCCTTGGTGAGGTCCTGGAACTTGGCGCGGGTCAGCTGCTCGTCCAGGTGGACCGGGCCGTCGGGGGTGACGGAGAGGTACTGGAGGGAGACGTTGGTGCTGGAGGAGGAGGAGAGTTCCTTCTTGGCCTGCTCGGCCGCTTCACGCAGGCGCTGCAGGGCGATCTTGTCCTTGGAGAGATCGATGCCCTTGACCTTGAGCTGGTTCAGCAGGTACTCAACGACGCGGTTGTCCCAGTCGTCGCCGCCGAGGCGGTTGTCACCGGCGGTGGCGCGCACCTGGATGGTGGAGAAGTCGTCTTCGTCCTTGCCGACTTCCAGCAGGGAGACGTCGAACGTGCCGCCGCCGAGGTCGAAGACCAGGATGAGTTCGTCTTCCTTGCCCTTGTCCAGGCCGTACGCCAGGGCGGCCGCGGTGGGCTCGTTGACGATGCGCAGGACGTTCAGGCCTGCGATTTCGCCGGCTTCCTTGGTGGCCTGGCGCTCGGCGTCGTTGAAGTAGGCCGGAACGGTGATCACGGCGTCGGTGACCTTTTCGCCGAGGTAGGACTCGGCGTCGTTCTTCAGCTTCATCAGCACGCGTGCGGAGATTTCCTGCGCCGTGTACTTCTTGTCGTCGATCGCGACGCTCCAGTCGGTGCCCATGTGGCGCTTGACGGAGGCGATGGTGCGCTCGATGTTGTTGACGGCCTGGCGCTTGGCGATCTCGCCGACCAGGACCTCGCCGGACTTGGAGAACGCAACGACGGACGGCGTGGTGCGGCCGCCCTCGGCGTTGGCAATAACGGTGGGCTCGCCACCTTCGAGAACGGAGACGACGGAGTTGGTGGTTCCGAGGTCAATACCTACTGCACGTGACATGTGTTGCTTCCTTCTTTCCTTGGAAACTGTGTGGCCCCGGCCTCCGACGTCGCCCTGCATCAGGCTGCCGATCGGGCTTGCAGCCGCTGATCGGGCTTGTCGAGATCGAGGCTCGCCCACTCCTTGAGCGATCTGCACTCAACTTTACTCAGCCCGGCTTTTAAGTCAATCCAAAGTTGAGTCGAGTACGCTCAACTTGGGATCTCCGCAGGACCCGCACAGCGGAATAGCCCCCGGAAATCCGCGGAAGCTGGCGGAAAGCCGGGGGCCATGGAGCGGACGGATCCGGTTTCGCCCTGCGTGAACGTGCGCCGGGCACCGCCCCCGCGCAACCCTTACCCTCCGGTGGAGGAACTGCCGTCGTCGTTGTTCTTGGGAGAGTTGACCTGGCCGTCGATGAGTTCGTCCTTCAACTCGTCAGCCTCGCCCTGCTCCGGAGCGGATTCGGTACCGTAGTCGCCTCCCGCATAGCCCCCTGCCTGGCCGGCGGGCAGCTCCTGCCCCACCGCGCCGGCCCCGCCGTAGTCGCCTGTCGCATAGGCGCCTGCCTCGGCGTCGGCGGGGCCTTCGGCCGATCCGGCGTCGCCATGATCGCCGGCAGAGTATTGGCCTTTCGTATCGGCGCTGGCATCGTCACCCACCACGCCGGCATCGCCATAGTCGCCTTCAACGTACTGTCCGCTATCACCTTCGAGGGCCGGGTTCCTGGAGCTGGCGTGGGTCTTTCCTGCGCTGTTCGGCTCGCTGTTTTCGGTCATCGCTTGATCACCCCTTCGGAGGATTGGGCCGCGCCCGGCCGGACGCACTGGCAGTCTACTCAGCCGGGGCAGGCGGCAACAGGGTGCCGCGGTCACTCGAATCCGGCCACGCGGGCCAGCATGTCCACGTGGTGCTGAAACAGTTCATCCGGGGCGGAAAACGTGTCGGCTCCGTACTGCCCGAAGACTTCGAAACTGACAGCCCCAAAGATCGACGTCCACACCAGCGCGCCGCGGGCCAGCAGGGCGTCCGGGACCGCCAGGTCCAGTCCACCGCGAATGGCTTCAAAGTCGGCAGCCAGGGCAGGTACCACGACGGTTCCATGCGGCGCAGCGAGCCTGCCTGCCCGGTAGGCGGAGTCCAGGATCCCCATCAGGCAGGTGACCACCCGCGTGCCGGGGCCGGTGGTCCGCTCCGCCGGCGCCTGATATCCGGGCACCGGACTCCCGAACAGGAGAGAGTATCTGGACGGCTCCCTGAGCGCCCACTCCCTGACGGCGTGCGCCAGTGCGGCAAAGCGGCCCCGGAAGTCGTCCGCGGGGAACGGCTCGACGGCGGCATCCACCGCATCTCCCAGCTCACCGTAGGCGTCTATGAGCAGGAGCGTCAGGAGCTCGTCGCGGCTCTCCACGTAGCGGTACACGGCGGAGGACACCACGCCCAGGTCGCGGGCAACGGCGCGGAGCGAGAGCGCCGCCGCCCCATGGAGCGCGAGATGCTCCCGTCCCAGCTGGACAATCTGCGCGATGGTGCGCGCGCGGGCCAGCTCACGTGGCGTCTGGGGCTTCTGGGGATCCTGGGCGTCAGCCATCCTCCAAGGATGGCACAAGGCAGAGCAGCGAACTCAATTGTGAGCACTGCTCTTGACGCTGCGAAACCGGACCCGTCATTCTTGTCTTAGAGAGCAGTGCTCTCATAACCTTTACGAAAGCGGGGAGACCATGCCAGAAAAGCTATTCGTCGTCACGGGAGCGGGGCCGGTGGGGTGGACGGTCGCCGGACAGCTCGCCGGGCTGGGCCACCGCGTCCGCGTCCTGACGCGGTCCGGCAGCGGCCCGGAGCACCCCCTGGTTGAACGGCGCTCCGTGGACGTTTCAGACCCTGCGCTGCTGGCGGAGTCGTTCCGCGGCACCTCCGCTGTCTTCCATTGCATCCACGGCTCGGCCTACAGCGCCAAGGCATGGGAGCGGGAACTTCCGCGGGCGGAACAGGCCGTGCTGGCGGCGGCCGGCGAGGCGGGCGCCGTCGTCGTCTTTCCCGAAAGTCTCTACTCGTACAGCGAGCCGGACCAGGTGATGACAGAGGAGAGCCCGCGCTCGGCCCGGGGCGGCAAGCGCGGCGTGCGGACGGCGCTCCTGGCAGCGCGGGAAGCGAGCGCCACAGACACAGTGAGCGTGGTTGCGGGCGACTTTTTCGGCCCCCGGGTCCGGATGTCGCACGCGGGGGAGCGCATGGTGCCGGCGATCCTGGCGCGGCGGCGGCTGCAGGTGGTGGGCGGCGCGGACCGGCCGCATTCATTCACGTTCGTGCCGGACCTGGCTGCGGCGATGATCAAGGCCGCACAGACCCCTTCGCTGTGGAACCGCGTACTGCACGCTCCCACCAGTCCGGCCCCCACGCAGCGGCAACTTGCCGTCGCGTTCGCTGATGCCGCGGGCTTGCCGTCGCCGAAGGTGGGTGTCCTGCCGGGCTGGCTGCTGCGCGCCGTCGGGGTGTTCTCGGCCGACGTCCGCGAGCTCGCCGAGATGCTCTATCAGTTCCAGCGGCCGTTCGTGATGAGCTCGGCAGCCAGCGAGGCGGCGCTGGGCCTGGGCCCGACGCCGCTGCCGGACGCTGCCCGGCTGACGGTGGAATGGTGGAAGTCGGAGGCCTCCAGCCCCGCTTCAGGATCCGGCACGGCTTCAGGATCCGGCGCGCCGTGCACCGCCCGCGCTAGCTGACGCGGGCTCCCTGGACATCGGCTCTCGCGGCCCCCTCCGCCGATGGGAGGGGGTGCTGCTCCGCGCGTCCCAGCCTGCTTGGCCACCAGATGCGCCGGCCCAGGTCGTAGGCCAGCGCCGGGACCAGCAGCGAGCGCACCAGCACCGTGTCCAGCAGCACTCCGAATGCCACGATGAAGGCGAGCTGCACCAGGAACATGATGGGGATGACGCCGAGGGCGGCAAACGTGGCGGCAAGGACTACCCCGGCGGAGGTGATCACCCCGCCGGTCACGCCCAGCCCCCGCAGGATGCCGGGCCGGGTGCCGTGCTTGAGTGACTCCTCGCGGACCCGGCTCATGAGGAAGATGTTGTAGTCCACACCCAGTGCCACCAGGAACACGAAGCCGAACAGCGGCACTGTGGCATCGGCTCCCGGGAAGCCCAGGACGGTGTTGAACACGAAGGCGGAGACGCCCATGGCCGCCGCGTAGGAAAGCACCACGGACGCCACCAGCAGAACGGGTGCCAGCACGGACCGCAGCAGCAGCATCAGGATGGCCAGGATGACCGCAAGCACCACGGGGATGATGGTCATTAGGTCCCGCTGGGCCGTGGTGTTCGTGTCGAGCGCTGTGGCGGTCACGCCGCCGACCAGCGCTGCCTGGTCCACGCCCTTGACGCCCTCCCGCAGCCCCAGCACCGCATGCTCGGCGTCGCTTGAATCCGCCGCGGAGTCGAGGGTGGCGTTGATCAGCACCCGCCCGTCGCGGACGGCCGGGGCGGTGGGGGCACCGGGTGCCGCCGGTTCGCTGGAAACGACCGGCACGCCGCCGTCGGCAAGCAGGTAGGCACTCCCCACGCCGTCGGACACCGTGACCTCCGCCAGCACCTCCTTGGCCTTGGCTTCGGTGGCCACGATCACCGCGGGGCTGCCGCTTCCGGCGTCGAAATGGCGGGCCAGCGCGTCCTGGCCGTCGACGGCATTGGAGGCGCTGAGGATGACGTCCGTCTGGGGAACGCCGTTGGCCTTGAGCTGCAGGACGCCCGCCGACGCCGCGAGCAGCAGGAGGACAGACGCCACCCACACTGTGCGTGGACGCCGGGACACCAGGGAACCGGTGGCGCGCCACAGCCCTTTCTGGCCCTCCAGGCCGGTGGCCAGCCGCGGTTCCCGCTCCCCTTCGGGCACCAGCCTGGGCAAGAACGGCCAGAACGCGGCGCGGCCGAGGAGGGCCAGCAGCGCGGGCAGCAGGGTCAGCGCCGCGAACAGCGCACACAGGATGCCGGCGGCAGCAACCGGACCAAGGGCCTTGTTGGAATTGAGGTCGGAGAACAGCAGGCACAGCAGGGCGATGATCACCGTGGCGCCGGACGCCAGGATCGGCTCGAAGGACGCCTTCCACGCGGTGACGACGGCGGCGGTCCGGTCCGCGGTATGCGTCAGCGCCTCGCGGAACCGTGCCACATACAGCAGGGCATAGTCGGTGGCGGCGCCGATCACCAGGATCGACAGAATGCCCTGGCTCTGGCCGTTGAGCTGGATCCAGCCGAGCTTCGCCATGCCGAACACCAGCAGGATGGCCGCGCACAGGGCGAACACCGAGGTCAGCAGCACAACCACGGGCAGGAGAAGGGAACGGTAGACCACCAGGAGGATGACCAGCACCGCCCCCAGCGCCACGAGCAGCAGGATGCCGTCGATGCCGGCGAAGGCGCCCGCGAGGTCGGCCGCCAGCCCGGCCGGGCCCGTGACGAAAGTCTGCGTGCCTTCGGGCGCTGCGGCCCGGACCGCGTCCCGCAGCTCCTGCACGGCGTCCTTGACCTCGCCCGACGAGGAAATGGGCACGATGAACTGCACGGCCCGTCGGTCCTCGGCGGGGATGGGGCCGATGACCGTACTGGCCGCCGGCAGCGCGTCCAGCTCGCCCTTGAGGGCCGCCGCCTCGCCCAGTTGGGACGGCGTGAAGGCGGCCTCGCTTTCAATCACGACGACGGCGGGAACCTCGCCCGGGTCCCTGAACTTTTCCTGCCAGTCCCGAGCTGCGGTAGCTTCCGCGCCCGCCGGCAGGAAGGACGCCTGGTCATTGGAAGAGACCTCCTCCAGCCTGCCGAAGGTAGGCCCGCCAACGCCCGCGACGGCAAGCCAGATGAGGACAAGGAGCACCGGAATGAGCCAGCGCAGCCAGAACGGGACACGGGGCACGGTGCTGGATGGCTGCTTCATGGCGTCCTTCTTGTCGTTCGCGACCCGGTGGTGACGGGCACCCAATAATGAATCCAGCATAGACTATCTCCACCATGGAGATATATGCCATGCGGGTTGTCTTCTGCGCTGGAGTAAACTCCGGAAGGCATGAATCAGGACAGGAGGTGGACGTGACGGACGCTCCGGCATCCCCTGTTCCCGGGCCGCAGGCCGGTCCGCCGCATCCTCTGGTTCGGCTGCTCCAGGAGTTCACCCTTGAAGCCAACCGGTACGTCGATGCCGCGGGCGGCCGGAACGACATGCACCGCACCGACCTCAACGCGCTCGCCGTGATCATGCGGCACTCCGCCAAGGACCAGGTGGTCACTCCCGGGACGCTGCGGAAGGAACTCAACCTCAGCTCCCCCGCCACCACCGCGCTGATCGACCGGCTTTGCGGGTCGGGGCACCTGGTCCGCGAGCGCCAGGGCCAGGACCGCCGGCAGGTCCAGCTCCGGATGACGGACAAGGCCTACCGCGACGGCAGCGCCATGTTCCGTCCGCTCGCCCGGCACATGGGCGCGGCCATGGCCGGGTTCAGCGCCGAAGAGCTGGAGACCGTGACCCGGTTCATGAACTCGATGATCGATGCCACCGTCCGCGCCGGCCAGGAAGCCTCCGGGAAACCCTCGTAAACGGGACGGTGGGATCGGTGCGTATTCCGTTTCCATTTGGCGCAGGTGGAGTAGCGTTTCCCTATGAGTGCGCAGCAGCCAGACGATGTGTACACGCACGGCCACCACGAGTCGGTGGTCCGGGCCCATGCCTCCCGGACGGCGGAGAATTCCGCGGCGTTCGTGATCCCGCACCTCACCCCCGGGGTCTCGGTGCTGGATGTGGGCTGCGGACCGGGAAGCATCACCTGTGACTTCGCCGTGCTGGTGGACCCCGGAACCGTCACCGGATTGGACCGCTCTCCCGACGTGATTGCGCATGCCAGGGAGCTCGCCGCGGACCGGGGCGTGGGGAACGTCGAGTTCGTGGCCGGCAACATCTACGACCTTGACTTCGAGGACGACACCTTCGACGTCGTCCATGCACATCAGGTACTGCAGCACCTGACCGATCCGGTGGAGGCGCTGCGCGAGATGCGCAGGGTCGCCAAGCCCGGCGGGATTGTGGCTGTCCGCGACGCCGATTTCCACGGCATGAGCTGGTATCCCCCCATCCCCGAGCTGGACGAATGGATGGACCTCTACCAGCGGATCGCCCGGCGGAACGGCGCCGAACCCGACGCCGGGCGCCGCCTGGTGTCGTGGGCGCAGGCCGCCGGCTTCACCGACGTCGCACCGACAAGCAGCAACTGGCTCTACGCCACGGGGCAGCAGCGGCGCTGGCAGGCACGCGTATGGGGCGAGCGGGTGCTGCACTCGGCCTTCGCTGATCAGGCCCTCGAGTACGGCTTCGCGCAGGAGGCGGACCTGACGCGCATCTCCGCCGGCTGGCACCGCTGGGGGTCCACGGACGACGGCTGGTTCCTCATCCCTAACGGCGAGGTCATTGCGCGGGCCTGACATTCACGGTCCGTCTGCCCCGGGCAACACCCCCGGCAGACGGCACTAAGCTTGATGGGTGCAATCCTCCCTGTGGCTGGCCCTCGCGGGCGCCGGCGTCCTCATCAGCTTCACTCCCGGCGCGGGCGCCATCAACACCATGAGCAACTCCCTGACTTCAGGGTTCCGCCGCTCCATCTGGGGAATCCTCGGCCAGCAGGCGGCCCTGATAGTGCACGTGGTGATCGTGGCACTCGGCGTCGGCGTCCTGGTGGCTGGCTCGCCTGTCGCTTTCAACGTCATCCGCTACGCCGGAGCCGCCTATCTCGTGTATCTGGGCATTCGGCAGTTCCTGCACAAGCCCGACCTGGACCAGGAAAAGGCCGCCGCACTCCGGAACGAGCCCGCTTGGTCCATGTTCCGGCGGGGCCTGTGGGTCAACCTGCTCAACCCCAAGGCCATCGTGTTCTTCCTGGCATTCATGCCGCAGTTCATCCGGCCGGCACACCCGCTGTTGCCGCAGTACCTGGTCCTCACGGCCACCGTGGTGATCATCGACATTCTGGTCATGTGGTTCTTCTTCGCCGCGGCGGCGAAGTCGTTCCAGCGCTTCACGCACAATGCCCGCGGGCAGACCATCCTGAACAGGGTCTTCGGCATCCTGTTCGTCGCCGTGGGCATCCTGCTGGCACTGATCCACTGACGCCCCGGTCCGCCGAGCCCGCCCCTCCACTGACACCAGGAGAAATGTTGTGAACAATAAGGCTACTTACTGGCCAAGGGGCAGCGGCATCCCCCATGCTTAGCAACATGTCCTCAACGACGAGCCCCTACCGGATCATCGCGGTTTGCACCGGCAACATCTGCCGGTCCCCGATGGCAGAGCTGATACTGGCGGAAGCCTTCGCAGCGGCGGGGCTGGCCGATGCCGTCGTCGTGGATTCCGCCGGAACCACTGCCTACGAGGCGGGACGGCCCATTGATACCCGCGCAGCGCGGAAACTGACCGCCCACAACCTCACCTCGGACCGGCACGTGGCCCGGGAATGGCGGCCGGAGTGGTACACGGAACGCAACCTGATCCTGGCCCTGGACGTGGACCACTATGGCTGGCTCCGGGCGTCCGCCCCCGACAGTGAAACCAGGGCGAGGGTCCGCATGCTCCGCAGTTTCGATCCTGCTGCTTCGCAGGACCCGCTCGACCAGGGCATCGAGGACCCCTGGTACGGGGACCACAGCGACTTCGAAAGTGTGTGGGACCAGATCCAGGCGGCCGTGCCCGGCATCGTCGAATTTGTCCGGTCTGCGATTGCAGATGAAGAAGCCCGGCTAAAACTTCAGAACAGCCAGCAGGTACGCTCTATTTCATGACCCCCGCACCTGTGATCATCGCCATTGACGGGCGGTCAGGCGCAGGCAAAACCACACTGGCTATTGAACTCGCGGCCCGGCTGCGGACCCACCACAAGGTGGCGCTCTTCCATCTGGAGGACATCTACCCCGGCTGGAACGGACTCGCTGCCGGCGTTGAACGCTACGTCAGCACTGTGCTGGCGCCCCTGCGGCGGGCAGAGCCGGCCACGTGGGTCAGCTGGGACTGGGAAAAGCATTACGACGGCGATGCCCGGGTGACGCTGCCCGCGGAGATCGTCATCGTGGAAGGGGTGGGGGCCGCCGCCGCGGCGGCCCGGCCAATGCTGGACGCCGTCATCTGGGCCGACGCACCGGAGGACGAACGCCGCGCGCGCGCCTTGGAGCGCGACGGCCAGACCTACGAGCCTTACTGGGACCAGTGGGCCGCCCAGGAAGCGGAACTCCTTGCCTCCGACGATGTGCGCGGCCATGCGGACGTCCGTGTCCTCAACCGCGCCGATGACACCGCCCCGGCGGACGTCCTGCAGGCTCTCACGTACCTCCCGGGGCTGGCCACCGTGCTGGTTCCCGAGCTCTCCTCGCGCCGGGGCCTGCGGCTGCACTCCGAGCGGATCGAGGCCCGCCCTGATGCCGCAGCCCTGTTCGAATCGCTGTTCGGAACCTCCGCGAATGCCGTCTGGCTGGATTCCTCGCTGGTCCCGCCGGCGCCGCAGGGCAGGCACAGCGGACCGGACCGGGACGCCGCGGTGGCCGCGGTGGCCGCGGAACGCAGCCGCTTCAGCATCCTGGCGGACGACGGCGGCACGTTCGGCCAGTCGGTGCGGCACCGTTCAGGGACCAACAGGATCACCGCAGGATGCGCCACCGCCGAAGTGCCCGGGCCCTTCTTCCGCTGGCTCCAGACCGTGTGGGGGCGGAAGGCAGTCCGCGGCCCCGAGGGCTATTCGTGCGATTTCACGCTGGGCTGGCTGGGCTACCTGGGGTATGAGCTCAAGCGTGAAACCGGCGGCTCGGACGTGCAGTCCGACACTCCGGACGCTGCCCTGATCTTCGCCGGCCGGGCGGTGGTCCTGGACCATGCCGAGGGCACGGCCTGGCTGCTGGCCCTCGACGCCCCTGATGCCGCCGACTGGCTTGCGGGCGCCCGGACCGCCGTGGCAGCGGCGTCCGCCCACGGCACGGGCAGGGCTCCCGCGAATGATTCCGGCCGTGCCCCCGAAGTCGACGGCAGCAGCGCCGTCGTGCCCTTCCCTGCCCCGGAGTTTACGAGCCGCGATACCGAGGACAGCTACAAGCGCAAGATCGCCGACGCCCAGAACGAGATCACCGACGGCAACTCGTACGAGGTCTGCCTCACCACCTCCCTCACCGCGGAGGTGCCCGCGGACGGGCTCGAACCGTGGCCCACGTACCTGGCGCTGCGGAAAAGGAACCCGGCGCCTTTCGCGAGCTACCTGCGGTTCAGCGGTCTCACGGTTGCCAGCACGTCCCCGGAGCGCTTCCTGCGGATAGCGTCCGACGGCGGCATGCGCGCCGAACCGATCAAGGGCACCCGGCGCCGGGCTGCCGACCCGGAGGCGGACGCGGAGCTGCGGCACGACCTGGCGACCTCGCTGAAGGACCGGGCCGAAAACATCATGATCGTCGATCTGCTCCGGAACGATCTCAGCCACTTTGCCGAGCCCGGGTCCGTGACCGTCAGCCGGCTGTGCGAGATCGAGAGCTACGCCACCGTCCACCAGCTCGTGAGCACCATCGATGCCCAGCTCCTGCCCGGATCGCCGCGGGCCGAAGCCGTGGCCGCGTGTTTCCCCGCCGGCTCCATGACCGGGGCGCCGAAGATCAGCACCATGGCCATCCTGGACCGGCTCGAGGACGGGCCGCGGGGCGTCTATTCGGGGGCGATCGGCTACTTCTCGCTGAACGGCGCCACGGACCTGGCGGTCGCCATCCGGACGCTCGTGATCCAGACCGGCGACGAGGACCGCGCAGCGGGCGGGCCGACGGCGACCCTGAGCCTGGGCGTCGGCGGCGCCATCACGGCCGATTCAGTGCCCCAGGAGGAGTACGAGGAAATCCGCACCAAGGCGTTCGGCGTGCTGTCCACCCTCGGCTCGGAATTCCCGGTGCGAACGGACACTTAAGGCCCCGCAGGTCCGCGGCCGCGGGGCGTTAACTGTACGTTCGCGCTTAGCTGCGGTTACTGGACCGTGGCGGTGAGGCGGGCCACGTTGTCCACGTACCGCGCCGCGAGGGGCCGCCGCATCCAGTCCTCAAGCCGGAGCTCGTGGGAGATGTCGCGGTAGGTGTCCTCCACTTCGCGCATGCTGTTCACCGTCTCGGTGCCGAGCAGCATCACCGACACCTCCATGTTCAGGGAGAAGGAGCGCATGTCCATGTTGCTGGAGCCGAGGACGGCCACCTCGTCGTCGATGGTGAAGTGCTTGGCGTGCAGCACGAACGGCGCCTTGTAGAGGTAGATCCGCACCCCGGCTTCCAGCAGCGCCTGGTAATAGGACTGCTGGGCATGGTGGACCAGGAACTGGTCGCCCTTTTCGGAGACGAAGAGTTCCACGTCCACCCCCCGCTGCGCCGCGGTGGTGATTGCGTAGAGCAGGGAATCGTCCGGCACGAAGTACGGGCTGCAGATGGAGATCCGGTGCTGGGCGGAGTAAATGAGCGTGTTGAACAGCCGGAGGTTGTTCTCGGTGCTGAAGCCGGGACCGCTGGGAACTACCTGTGCCGTGACGTTGCCGGAGTCGGTCCCCTCCGGCAGTTCCAGCTGCGCCTCGAGCTGGGCCTCAAGCGATTCGTCCGTCTCGCTGAGCCAGTCGGTGGCGAAAACCACGTTGAGGGTGGGCACGATGGGGCCGCGCAGCCGAGCCATCAGCTCCACCCATTCACGCCCCACCTTCCGGTGCTTGGGGTTGTTGTAGGAGGGCTCGATCAGGTTCTGTGACCCGGTGAACGCCACCTCCCCGTCAATCACCATGATCTTGCGGTGGTTCCGGAGGTCCGGCCGGCGCCACTGGCCGTGGATGGGCAGCAGCGGGAGCATGCGCCGCCACTGGATCCGGCTGGCCTTGAGGCGTTTGAGGAGCCTGTTGTAGCCCTTGATCCGGAGGGTTCCGATGTGGTCGAACAGCACGCGGACTTCCACGCCGCGGTCGGCAGCGTCTTCCAGCGCCGTGAACAGCTCGTCCGTCACGTGGTCCGTGCTCATGATGTAGAACTCGGCGTTGATGAACCGTTTGGCTTTCCGGATGTCCTCGGTCATCGCCCGGATGGAGTCAGGGTAGCCCGGGATGAGTTCCACGGAGTTGCCGTCCACCAACGGGATCGAGCCCAGGCGCCGGTTGAGTTCGGCGGCGGACTTGACCCATTCGGGGCCGGGATAGTCGCTTCCGACGTCGGACAGTACAGACGTGCGGGCCCGCACCCTTTCGCTGACCAGCTGCTGCTGCTCCACGCGTCGCCGCGACAGCCGGAAGTTGCCGAACAGCAGGAAAAGGATCAGGCCCACGGCGGGCACAAAGAAGATGCCCAGGAGCCACGCCATGGCCGTAGTGGGCCGGCGGTTGCCGGGGATGATGCCCAGGGCGAGCACCCTGATGATGAAGTCCGCGGCGCTGAGAACGAAAACCAGCCACGCCGGCAGGGTTCCGGCGAGCGGAAATGGCCACAACACTGGTGAACCCCCCATTGTTTCTTGCCCTCGGAGCCATTCCGGAAGGGACGGTCCAGCACAGCCTATCGGGGACTGGCCGCACTAAGCTTGAGGCATGACTTCTCCTGCCTCCGCCACCGTGCTGGTGTTCCTCGACCCGGACTATGAGTTCGGCCGGATTGCCGATCCCACCCAGCCGCAGCTGATGGCCACCGATCTGGGCGCCACCCGCGGTGACGGCGTATTCGAGTCCATGCTCGCCGTGGCCGGCCGGACCCGTAAAGTCCAGGCGCATCTGGACCGGCTGGCCGGTTCTGCCCGCGCACTGGACCTCGACATCCCGGACCAGGCTGCGTGGCGACGCGCCATCGACACCGGTGTTGCGGCGTTCCGTTCGGATAACCCCGCTGCCTCACCCGATGAGGACGAGGCCGTGGTCAAGCTCCTGGTGACGAGGGGCGTCGAGGGCGCCCCGGCACCCACGTGCTGGGTCCAGGTGTCCCCCGTCGGCGCTGCCGGCCGGCGCCAGCGCGAAGCGGGCATCGACGTCATCCTGCTGGACCGCGGCTACGACAGTGGCGCCGCCGAGCGCGCCCCCTGGCTTCTGATTGGCGCCAAGACACTCTCCTATGCCATCAACATGGCGGCCCTGCGCCACGCCCACAAGCAGGGTGCCGACGACGTCATTTTCACTTCCTCCGACGGCCGCGTGCTGGAGGGGCCGACGTCGACCGTCCTGCTGGCACAGGTCGAAGAGGCCGACGACGGTGAAACGGTCAAGCGGCTCATCACGCCCCAGCTGGACAGCGGCATCCTTGCGGGCACCTCCCAGGGTGCGCTGTTCGCCGCCGCGAAGGCGGCCGGCTGGGAGCTGGGCTACGGTCCGCTGGAACCCCAGGACCTGTTCGATGCCGACGCCGTGTGGCTGATTTCCAGCATCCGGCTGCTCGCACCGGTAAACCATATAGACGGGAAAGAGATCGGCACGCCTGCCCTGAAGAAGCAGCTCACGGCCGAGCTGGCGGAACTGTTCGCGTGGGTCGAGTAATGCGTCGCCGCCTGCCATCCGCAGCGGTGCGGGTGACGAATAACCGGCATGAGCAAGGCGGAAAAACAAAACCTGCGGTACTGCGACTACTACTGCTTCATGTCATTGGCTGACTTCACAGCATGGGTGCAGGATGACAGCGGCACTGAACCGGACATGTCCTGTACGTGACCGCCGGCGCGGTCCCGTACCCGCGAAAACTCGCACGTGAAATGTGGGTTCCGCAAAAAACAGACAAGTCAGAGGCAGTCGTTGTACTCTTCTAGAACGGTCTGACCGGCTCATCCCGAGGGGATGGGCGGGGCAGCCCCGGGTTCCGGGCTCAGCCGGGACCAGTAGCCATAAAGGAATAGCCGATGTCCAGGGATGAATCCTCCCTTCCTGCACTGACAAACTCACTACCCGAGGGCTTGGGGGCCCAGGCAGCGACGCCAGGGGACGTGGGTGAAATAACCGTGCGCTGGCAAGCCCAGGAAATTATCGATGTGCTGCTGGCGGAGTCCGATCCGGACAGCCAAAGGACCCGGATGCGGCTCCGTGATCTGGTCGCGGCGCATCCCGACCATCCTGAGCTCGCCCTCCTTGAGCACCTGAAAGTGACCACGGCACTCACCAATAACGAAGGCGGGGCCGTAACCGTCGAGCCTTCCCGCGCCGCGGAGGTCCCCGCACCGGTTCCCTTCACGAGGCGCAGCAGGAACAGGATCGAAGCCGTCCTCGGTGACAAGATGCTGATGACTGCCTTCCAGCCCGTCCGGCAGCTTCCGGATGGGCAGGTCATCGGCGTCGAGGCCCTGACACGCTTCGTGAGCGATGACGGCGCCAGCGCCGACCACTGGTTCAACGAGGCGGAAGCGGTGGGCCTGGGCGCCGACCTCGAAATCGCCGCCCTCCTCAGGGCACTCACAGCGGCGCATTCCGTGCCCGAGCCGCTGTTCATTGCCCTGAACCTCACGCCTGCCACCTGCCTGGATCCGCGCATCTACGGACTGCTGGAGCACTCCCAGCTGCCGATGGACCGGATCATCATTGAGCTCACCGGCCAGGTGGCCCCTGACCAGTATCCGTCGCTGAGCGCGGCCCTGGTACCGCTCCGCAAGAGGGGGCTCCGCCTTGCCGTCGACGGCGCCGGCGCCGGCTTCACGTCGATGGACCAGATTCTCGAGCTGAGCCCCGACATCATCAAGCTGGACCGCCGCTTCATCGAAGACATCGAGCACTCCGAAGGGCAACGGCTCCGGGGCGCTGCCATGGCGGAACTCGCACACTACATCGGTGCGGAGCTCACGGCGGAAGGCATTGAAACTGTCGCGGAACTGAGCGCGGTGACGGAGCTGGGGATGACAGCGGCCCAGGGGTACCTCTTGGGCCGGCCGTCGGTGCATCCGCTGGACTGGAACTCCTGGATCCGCTCCGAAAGCGAAACCTCTGTAGGCGGCCCTGCTTCCTGACCGGGAAAGGCTTCCTGACCGGGAAGGGCCTCCGGCGCCGGCAGCGGACCTAGTCCTCCGACAGGTCCGTGGCCAGGCGGATGTGGTTATCCGCCAGCCATTCGGGGTTGAAGGCCTTGCTCAGGTAGTTGTGTCCGGTGTCCGGCGCGATGGCCACCACCACCGATCCGTGCGGGGCGGCCCGTGCCACGCGGAGTCCTGCCGCCACAGTCAGCCCTGAGGACGGGCCGAGGGACAGCCCCTCCTCGTTGAGCAGCCGGTGGGCTGTGGTGTACACCTCGTCATTCGGGATGCGAAGGAACCGGTCCAACAAGCCCGGGTCAAAGACCTTCGGCCAGTCCGGTTTGGGCCAGGAGTTGCCCACGCCGTCCACCAGGATCTGGCCAGGATGCCCTCCGCTGTAAACCGAGCCGTACGGATCGGCGCCGATCACCTCAACATGCCCGGCTGACTTTTCCTTGAAGTACCGCCCGTTGCCGGTGATGGTCCCGCCGGTGCCGACCCCGGCAACGAAGTGCGTGATCCTCCCCGCCGTCTGCTCCCAGATTTCCGGCGCCGTCCCCTCGTAGTGGGCCATCGGGTTGGCCGGATTGTCGAACTGGAGGGGCCGCCACGCACCCGGAATTTCCCCTGTAATGCGCGCGGCCACCGCCCGCGCATTCGCCGGGGAGTCCGACGGCGCACTCCAGTCCGTGAAAACCACCCGCGCACCGTAGCGCTCCAGCGCCTCCAGTTTTTCCGAGGAAATGGAATCACCGGTCACCACCACCACGGGATGGCCGGTAAGCGCCCCGATCAGCGCCAGCCCGATCCCCGTGTTCCCGGAGGTGCTCTCCACGATCGTGCCGCCGGGCTGCAGTTCCCCGCTGCGTTCGGCCGCACGCACCATGCTCAGCGCCGTGCGGTCCTTGATGGAGCCACCGGGATTTTCCGATTCCAGCTTGACGAAAACCGTGCTGCCCAGGCCCCGGCTCAGCGCCTCCAGTGGAACGAGCGGCGTGTTTCCGACACGGGCCAGCACAGCACCGGCGTCGGCCCCGAGGTCCGCGGCTGCCGCCGCGTGCCGCGGCCCGGGCCTGCCTGTCACAGTGCTCATGCTTCGCCTCCTGTATCGTCCGTGTCCCCCTGCTGCTGGAGTTCCGGCAGGATGGCCAGCAGTTCCCGCAGTGCATCGCGTCCCCGCTCCACAAGCGCCGGAGCCGGCAACTGTTGGGACAGCAGCTCGGCAAGACGGCCTACGACGGCGCCGGCCCCCTTGCCGAGCGGTCGCGCGTCCGCTGCGGATCCGCTTCCGCCGGTCTCCGCAGCCTGCGCTTCCGCCAGCAGGTAGGCCGCTGTGAGTGCCTCAATGGTGAGCAGCTTTCCTGCGGCCTCCACTGAGCGCTCCAACAGCTGGAGCGCGAGCGGTGCCAGGGTCGAGTGGTCCTCCACATCGGCCGAGAGCGTGGGCGCCCCCAACGTTGCCGGTGCCGCGAGGAATTTCAGTTCAGCCAGCAGCCCCGCGGCCGAATACCAAAGGAGCCCCGGCAGCTCCTCGGTCGCCAGGGGCGTGCCGCTTCGGGCTGCCTCCAGGTTCAGCTGCCGGATGAGCCGCTGCGGCGGATAGAGCTTGGCGATGCGCCGCTCACTGCTGATGCCCACGTGGGCGAGCCCCAGCCGCAGCGCCTCGAAGGCGAGGGCCAGCTGCATCGGCTGGAAGTTGCCGCCGGACACCATCCGGCCGGAGGACAGCTCCGTCAGCGGGTTGTCGCCGCGGCCGTTCAGCTCGACTTCAAGGGCGCCGGCCAGGGCGGTGACCTGGGCACGGAACGCGCCGTGCGTCTGCGGTGCGGCGCGGAAGGACAGGGCGTCCTGCACCGACACCTCACGCCGCGGATCCTCCAGCCAGCCTCCGCGCACCAGCCGCCGCACGTTCGCGGCCGAGATCCGCTGGCCGTCCACCGCCTTGGCCGCCTGCACTGCCGACGAAAACGGGCTGAGGTTGCCGCCGCCGTCGTACCGCCCGGTGGCCTCCAGCGACAGGGCGAGGGCGGTGTCCGCGAGGTCTGCCAGTTCCAGCAGCCGGCCAAGCGCCAGCGTGCCGGCGCCAATCGAGTAGGAGTTGGCGCTGACCAGCGCCAGAGCCTCGCCCGCGGCAAGCACCAGCGGCTCGAGGCCTGCCCCGGCGAGCGCGGCGGCGCCGGAAATGATGCTTCCGTCAGGGGCCAGGGCCTGTCCTTCACCGATGGCGACGGCGGCCACGGCGGCCAGCTGCGTCAGGTCCGAGGAGCCGACCGAACCGTCGCGGGGAACGGCGGGGACCACTCCCCGGTTGAGAAGTTCCGCATAGAAACGGGCTGTTTCCGGGCGGACCCCGGAGCCGCCGCGGGTGAAGCCGATCAGCCTCGCGAGGATCACGGCGCGGACTTCCTCCGGAGCGAGCAGGGCGCCGATCCCGCTGTGGTGGTAGCGGACCACCTGCACCTGGTAGTCAAGGATGGATTCCTCCACCACGGCCGTGTCCCGGCCCGAGCCCAGCAGGGTGTTCAGGCCGTAGACCCTGTGGCCGGAGTCGATGGCGGCCTGGACCACCTCACGGGAGAGGCCCATCAGCTCCATTGCATCAGCGCTCAGGATGACTTCGACCCCCGGATCGGCGGCCACCTTCGCCACGTCGGCTGCCACCAGATGTGCCGTGCCGATCAGGAAGCTGGCACTTTTGGCTTCCCGCAGCAGGTCGTCAGACGCTCGTGGCCCGGCCATGGCACTAGAAGTCCAGCAGGTTCCGGCGGAAGCCGCCGCCGCCGTAGCTTGTCCGCAGCAGCCCGCGACGGCGGAGCACCGGAGCCAGTTTGTCCAGCACGCCGTGCACGGTGGCCGGGTCCACGAAGCCGGAGAAGAGGAAGCCGTCCCCACCCACCGCGGCGCCTGTTTCCTCCAGGTGGTCCGCGATCTCCTCGGCCGTGCCGATGATGCTGTCCCCGGCGCCGCCGCTGCGGGCCCGCAGGATCTCGCGCAGGGTCGAGCCCGGCGGCGCCGCCTTCGAGAAGTGTTCCAGCGTGCCCTGGTTGCTGTTGGTGGTGAGCTCCGGCAGCGGCTCGTCCAGGTCGAACTGCTTGAAGTCAATGACCGACAGGTATGAGATCGAATTGAGCTGGCTGTCGATGTCACGCTGCGTCAGCTCCTTCCGCGCGGCCCGCAGCTCCTCCGCCTCGGCCTGTGAACCCACCACGGTGGGTTTGAGCACGAACAGCACCTTGACGTCGTCGGGGTTCCGGCCCGCCTTGGCAGCTTCGGCCCGGATCGAGTCGCGGTAGGCCTTCATGCCGTCCGAGCCGCGGGCCAGCGCAATGGCCACGTCCGCGTTGCCTCCCGCAAAAGCCTTTCCCCGAGGGGATGCGCCGGCCTGCACCAGCACGGGCTCCTCGGGCAGCGGGGCCGTGTTCAGCGGGCCGCGGACCCGGAAGAACTCGCCGCTGTGCCGGATCGGCCGCACCTTGGTGTGGTCGGCGAACACGCCGGCCCGGGCGTCCTCCACGATGGCGTCCTGGTCCCAGCTGCGCCAGAGCTTCCGCACCACGTCCACAAATTCCTCCGCCTTCTCGTAGCGGAGATCGTGCTCGATCTGCTGGTCCAGCCCGTAATTCTGCGCGGCAAGGTCGCTGCCGGAGGTCACCACGTTCCAGCCGAGCTGGCCGTTGGAGAAGTGCTGCAGCGTGGCCAGCAGCCGTGCCGCCGTGAACGGCGGATAGAAGGAGGCACTGACGGTGGGGACGATGCCCAGGTGCTCCGTGGCGGAGAGCAGGTAGGGGACCAGTGCCAACGGATCGTGCTTGGGTGCAAAGGAGGCCTGTGCCAGGCTCACCTCCGCGCTTCCGCCGTATGTGTCCGGGACGGTCAGCGAGTCCTCGATGATGAACAGGTCCAGGCCGGCCCGCTCAAACTCGCGCACGGCATGCTGGTACAGCTCGGGCTTTTTCCAGTCGTACCCGATCCCGTAACCGGGCGTCCCCCAGCCTTGGACCCCGAACCCATGGCCCACAAACCATCCAAAGTGCAGCATGGGACCGACTCTATTGGCACTCGACTCGTTCACTGTTGCCTGGTTTCATCCGGCGTTACGGCGGTTCATCTCCCGTCATTATGCACCCGGGCCGGATCTTTGTAACCGAAGCTGCAGGCCCCCAGCATTACGGAACATGACGACGGCGGCGGTGCGCGCCGCCGTCGTCGGTGTTACGTTTTTGAGGAGTAATGAGAATCGGCGCCAAGCCCTGACTGGCCGGTCGGCAACCCTCCCTCGCGGCGGGGTGCCTCAGGTGAATACTCGGCATATCGACCACTTCGAGCTGCAAGCGTGAGAGAAGGAGAGCCGTCATGACGGACGCGCCCGCCGGCGTTACCCTGCCGACCCCGCAGGATAAACCTGAGGAGAAACTGCCCTACCGCCTGATCACGGGACCGGACAACCGTTCCTTCTGTGAACGCATTTCAGACGCACTGGCCGAAGGGTATGTGCTGCACGGCAGCCCCGCGGCCGCGTTCAACGGCAGGGACGTGATCGTGGCTCAGGCCGTGATCCTCCCCCTCGCGGTCGCCACCGCTGATGCCGCCGTGGCCACCGCCGTGGACCAGCTGGACTCGGACGAAAACCTCGACGCTGAAGCATTCGAGGGGCACGCGTGAGCTACGCCGGAGACCTGACCCCGCAGGAGGCATGGGCCAAGCTGGAGGAAGGCGCCATCCTGGTGGATGTCCGCACCGAGGGCGAATGGGCGCACATCGGCATGCCGAACACGGCTGCCACAGAGAACGATCCTCTCTTTATCCAGTGGACGTTCCCCGGCGGCATCCCCAATCCCGAATTCATTGAGCAGCTGAAGCAGCAGGCTCCGGAGGACGACGGCACCGAGCTGGTGTTCCTGTGCCGCTCCGGTCAGCGGTCCATTGCCGCCGCCATCGCAGCGACCCGGGCCGGCTTTACCTCATACAACGTGCTCGAAGGCTTCGAGGGCGAACCCGACCGGTACGGTGAACGCACCGTCAACGGCTGGAAGAACCGCGGGCTGCCAACAAACCTGGGAAAGAACTAAGTGACCTTCAATCAAGATGCCGCCGGCTGGAGCCCCGAGACCCAGGCCGTCCGCGGCGGGCTGGACCGCACCAACTTCCAGGAAACCACGGAGCCGATCTTCCTGAACTCCGGCTTCGTCTACGAGTCCGCGGCCGCAGCCGAGCGCGCCTTCACCGGCGAGGACGAACGCTTCGTCTACTCCCGCTACGGCAACCCGTCCGTGGCCACCTTCCAGGAGCGCCTCCGCCTGCTCGAAGGCACGGAAGCATGCTTCGCCGCGGCGTCCGGCATGTCCGCCGTGTTCACCGCCCTGGGCGCCCTGCTGGCCGCCGGGGACCGCGTGGTGGCCGCCCGCTCACTCTTCGGCTCCTGCTTCGTGATCCTCAACGAAATCCTGCCGCGCTGGGGCGTGGAGACCGTGTTCGTCGACGGACCTGACCTGGAGCAGTGGAGGGCGGCACTCTCGGTGCCCACCACCGCCGTCTTCTTCGAGTCGCCGTCCAACCCGATGCAGGAAATCGTGGATATCGCGGCGGTCAGCGAACTGGCCCACGCTGCCGGCGCGACCGTCGTCGTCGACAACGTGTTCGCCACTCCACTGTTGCAGCGCTGCGGCGACCTCGGCGCGGACGTGATCGTCTATTCGGGGACCAAGCACATCGACGGCCAGGGCCGCGTGCTGGGCGGCGCCATCCTGGGCACCAAGGAATTCATCGACGGACCGGTCAAGCAGCTGATGCGCCATACCGGGCCCAACCTGTCGGCGTTCAATGCCTGGGTCCTCACCAAGGGACTGGAAACGATGGCGCTGCGGGTGAACCACTCATCGGCCACCGCGCTGCGCCTCGCCGAATGGCTGGAGGACCAGCCGGCCATCAGCTGGGTCAAGTACCCGCTGCTGAAATCCCACCCGCAGTACGAGCTTGCCGCCAAGCAGATGAAGGCCGGGGGCACGGTGCTCACGCTGGAACTCGCGACAACGGCCGGCCAGTCGGCCAAGGAAGCCGCCTTTGCGCTGCTGGATGCCCTGAAGATCATCGACATCTCCAACAATCTGGGAGATGCCAAGAGCCTCATCACCCACCCGGCCACCACCACCCACCGGGCGATGGGGCCGGAGGGCCGCGCAGCCATCGGGCTCAGCGACGGCGTGGTGCGGCTGTCCGTGGGCCTGGAGGATCCCGACGACCTGATCGGAGACCTTGAGCAGGCGCTCAAGCAGATCTGAGTCCTTGAGCTGACAGCGCGCCCTGCCGGGCGTCCGGTCAGCCTGCCGGCCTTAGGGCGGTCCGCCAGGCTGCGGCCGCCTTGGCCGCGCTGAACGTCCAGGTGGCGGTGCCGGCAGCGCCGGCCGTGGCCTGCGGCTGGTCTGCCTGCTGGGCGATCTGGCCGTTGGCCGCCTCCCACCGCTCCGTCCATCCCGTAGGCGCCGTGGCCCCCGGGATGGCGGTGTCGAAGCCGACGCCGCCAATCAGCCGGGCGCCGTTCCTGGTGGTCGTGACGCTGGGGACCGTGATGCTCGTGGCCGTGTACGTCGCGTTGACCGCTGTGGTGACCGCGCTGTCCAGAGGCGTCGTATTGCTGACCCCGTCGTAGGCGGTGATCCCGCCGCCCCACTTCACGGCCTTGCTCAACGTCCAGGTGTAACTGGCAGGATCGCCGGAACCGACCACGCGGTAGTAGGCGAACACTCTGGCCCCGGTGGTGGTGGTGCTGTTGATGCTCAGCCCGTTGACGATGGCGGTCCAGCCGGCCGGGACAGCCACCGTGGGGTTCAGGTCAGTGGTAAAGGAGGCGACCAGGACGTCCCCGGCTGTGCGTCCGGTAGGGGCGGGCAGTGAGACCGTGCTGGTGGCCGTTGTGGCATTTGCCGTGCTTGAGCTGCGGGCGGAGATCCCCGGGCTGGTGCCGCCGGACGGGTCCACCGTGATCGTTCTGGTTGTGGACGAGGAGCCCTCCGCGTTCCTGGCCGTCAGCCGTGCCGTGTAGGTGCCGGCCGCGCTGTAGGTATGTGACGGGTTCCGGCTGGTTGAGGTGGAGCCGTCACCGAAACTCCAGTCCCATGACGTGGGCGACCCCGTGGATGTATCGGTGAACTCCACCGTCAGCGGTGCCGTGCCCGATGTCGGAGTGGCGGTGAAGGATGCCGTCGGCGCCGTGGGACCGGGAGGGTTTCCCGAGCCGAGGCTGCGGTCGGAGAACCAGTAGCGCTTGGTGACATTGTTGCTGGCCATGACGACGATCCCGGTGGCGGCATTCACACTCTGCTTGGTGCTGGTGACGTCGTTCATGTTGGCCGAATTGGCGTCCTGGATTACCGGTGTTCCGCGGCCGCTCCCGAATATCGGGTTGTCCATCGAGGCAGTCTTTTCATAGATGCTGCCGGCAACGCCGGAGAACGGACAGCCGCTGACCGACGTCGACGGTGCAGTGTGGAACGCGCGGACCCGGTTGTTCTCGGTATCGAGCATGATCTGCGGGCGGGAGACACAATCCCCGGTCCTGGCGATGGTCGTCTGGCTGAAGGAAGCCGTGGCGGGCTTGAACACCACCAGCACCAGCTGGGCCAGGTTCGGGTCGCTCGAACCGTCGTTGAGGCTGGTCTTCACCGCGGCGAACACCCGGCCGGAAGGGTCAGCCTGCAGCGTCTTGATGTTCAGGTGGTCATCGACCTGCTTGTTGCCCTTGATGGCTTCCCTGACCTTCCACGATGACGCCGTCCTCGCACTTCCGTCGTCGTCATGGGTGGCCCACCACGCGGTTCCAGTGGCCTGGTCGGTCCACATGATCCCCACTTCATCACCGCCGAAGGCGACGATAGCGGACAGGTCATCGGGCGTCGGGTGTGGATCCGCGGCCCCCGGCACCACGAACGGCACTCCCCAACTTGTCCCGCCGGGCGCGGAGTTGTTGACAAAGACAGTGCTCGTGCCGCCGGACACCTGGGTCCAGCTGGCCCAGACTACTCCGGTGGAGTCCTTGGCAATGGTCAGGGACTCGCTGCTGTTGTTCGAGATCGTGGTGGGAAAGCCGCTGCTGCGCGTGTAGGTCCCGTTTGAGTAGCTGTACCTGTAGAGGCGGGCCGGCAGTCCGGCCGCGGACGCACCGGCGGTCACCACGTTCGAGGCGATGTACAGGTGTGTGCCGTCCCACAAGGTGTCCGAGGACGTGCTGGCCCGGCTGTCGCTGCGCACTCCGGTGTCCACCCACGTGTCGGTGCTCCGGTCCAGCCGGTAGATGCTCCACCCGCTGCCGGTCGTCCACATGTTCGCCCACCAGGATCCGTCGTTCCACCACAGCTTGCTCTGCGGTTTGTCCGCGGTCGGCGGATTGCTCACACCGGAATACGCAATGCTGGGAGTGCCCACCGTGGCCGCCTGGGCCGGGCCCGCGACGCCCACCAGGCCCGCCGCTGCGACGACGGACAGGGCGAGCAGATGGCTGAGCCAGCGGAGCGGTTTCTTCATCGTCAGCGCCGTTTCTTCGTGGGGCGAAATATACCCCATCATGCGCCTGCGGGGTCGGGGAAAACCCTTGAAAACCTTGGAAGTTAAACCGGTGAGCGGACTGCTGCCCACTCGAATGGGGGGGGTTGTTTGCCTGTCTCGGGCCATGCCTGCTCTGAAACGCCCAGCAGGGCGCTGTCAGGCATCGCCCTCGACAGTGACCCGGACCTCCACCTCGTCCCCGGTGCTGAGGCGCGCGGCGGTCCGGACGGCCTTTTTCACGGGCAGCAGGTAGGACCCGCTCTTGGCGTCGGGGAAGAGGGAGGTCTGCCACGCGTGGCCGCCGATCTCGGCCGTCACCCTCACCGAGCCGAAACCCTTGCGGAGCAGGGCCGTCGTCTCACGGATCTCGTCCGCGACGTCCAGCGGCAGGGTGATGAAGTGCCAGCCCGCTTCCCCGGGGTAGAGCCACAGTTCGGCGCGAAACGTATACGAGGTGGTCACGGTCCGAGTATGGCACTTCGTCACAATAGTTGTTGGATTTAATTAGGTAAGGCTCAGCTAATAAAATCGCCGAATGACCACGCAGCTTGATTTCGCGCGGGCGTCCTTTGCCGCGGATCTGGCAAATTATGGAGACAGCCCCGCCATTCTCTCCGCCGACGGATCTCTCACCTACCGGGAGCTGGCAGACCGCGTCACCGCGATGGCGCTCCGCCTAGGCCCCGTCCGCCGCCTGGTGGCGCTGGCGGCCGCCAACGACCTTGACTCGCTCGTGGCGTACCTGGCCGCCCTCACGGCCGGCCACCCGCTGATCCTTTTGCCTGAAGACAAGCCTGCAGCCCTCGATTCGATCGTCGCGGCGTACGATCCCGACGTCGTCCTGCGTCCTGGCGGGGGAAGCACGGCCCTGGAGGAGCGCAGGCCGGGCACGCTGCACGAACTGCACCCCGACCTCGCCCTGCTGCTCAGCACGTCGGGCTCCACCGGCTCGCCCAAGCTCGTGCGGCTGTCCCACCAGAACCTGCAGGCCAACGCCGAGTCCATCGCCGAATACCTGCGCATACGCTCCGGGGACCGAGCGATGACCACGCTGCCGATGTCCTACTGCTATGGGCTGTCGGTGATCAACAGCCATCTGCTCCGCGGCGCCGGGCTCGTTCTCACGAAGCTGTCCGTGGTTGACCCCTGTTTCTGGGATCTGTTCCGTCACCACGGTGCAACGTCCTTCGCGGCAGTTCCGTACACGTTTGAACTCCTGGAGCGGGTCGGCTTTTCCGACATGGCACTCCCGGGCCTGCGCTACGTCACCCAGGCCGGCGGCCGCCTCGCGCCGGACAAGGTGCGCAGCTACGCCGAGCTGGGACGCCGAAACGGCTGGGACCTGTTCGTCATGTACGGCCAAACGGAGGCCACCGCCCGGATGGCCTACCTGCCGCCGGAACTGGCCACCACCGTGCCCGGCGCCATAGGCATCCCGGTACCCGGCGGGGATTTCCGGATCGACCCTGTCCCCGGGCTGGCGGACGGGGAACTCGTGTACACCGGACCGAACGTCATGCTGGGCTACGCAGAACACGCCGGCGACCTGGCGGCTGGCCGGACCATCGCCGAACTGCGCACCGGGGACCTGGCCCGCAAGCACCCCGCCGGAGTGTACGAAGTGGTGGGCAGGCGCAGCAGGTTCGTGAAAATCGTGGGACTGCGCGTCGACCTCGGGCAGGTCGAGAGGATCCTGGCCGACCTCGGAGTCCAGGCCGCCAGCGCAGGAACGGACGATGGCCTGGTGGTCGCCGTTGAAGGCGACCACGACACTCGGTTGCTGGGCAAGGTCCTGGCGCAGGGGCTGGGGCTGCCGCGGACGGCACTGGAGATCCACGCCGTCGAACACCTCCCCCGGCTGGGCACCGGCAAACTGGACTACCCCGCGGTCCTGGCCCTCCGACAGCCGGCGGCGGGACCGGCCGGGACGGCTGAACCGGCGGCGGGCCCCACGGGCGCGGCCGTAAAGGGCGCGGCCGTAAAGGGCGCGGGGAACGTCAGGGCCATCTTCGCCGAGACGCTCGAATGTACCGACGTCGGCGACGACGATACGTTCGTAAGCCTCGGCGGCGACTCGCTGTCCTACGTGGCGGCTTCCGTCAGGCTCGAACAGGTGCTGGGCCACCTACCCGCAGACTGGCATGTCACGCCGGTCCGCGATTTGGAGCCGCGTCCGCGCAGTGCGCCGCGCCGAAAGATCCGGCGGTTTTTCGCACCGCTCGAGACCGGCATCGTCCTTAGGGCGGTCGCGATTGTGTGCATTGTGGGCACGCACGTGGGTCTGTTCAGCTGGCAGGGCACTGCGCACGTGCTCATGGCCGTGGCGGGCTACAACTTCGCCCGGTTCCAGGTTGCCGGGGCGCGCCTTCCCCGGCTGCGACGGCAGCTCACCAGCCTGGCCAGGGTGGTGATTCCCAGCATGGCCTTTATCGCCGTCGCATATCTGGTCACCGACCGCTACAGCCTCGCCAACATCCTGCTGCTCAACGCCATCATCGGACCGGAAGCGGTGACCACTCAGTGGCATTTCTGGTTCGTCGAGGTGCTGGTGTACATCCTGGTAGCGATGACGGCACTGCTCGCCATCCCGTGGGCAAGCCAGGCCGAGCGGCGCTTTCCACTGCTCTTCCCTCTGGCGCTGACCGGCGTGGGGCTGCTCACCCGCTTTGAGCTTGTCGATCCCGGAGTGCCGAACACCGCCCCCGCGCTGTGGCTCTTCGCCCTGGGGTGGGCCATCGCGCGGACCCGGAACGTGGGCCAGCGGTGCGCGGTGTCTGTCCTTGCAGTCCTGACCGTCCCGGGATTCTTCGAGAACGCGACCCGCGAGGGGACGCTGCTCGCCGGGCTCCTGCTGCTGATCTGGCTGCGCAGCATCCCTGTACCCAGGGGCCTGCGGGGGCTGACCGTCATGCTGGCCAGCGCCTCACTCTACGCATATCTGGTCCACTGGCTGGTCTATCCGCCGCTCGCCCCGGTCAGTCCGGCGTTGGCTGTTGCTGCCTCGCTGGCCGCCGGCGTGGCGTACTGGGCGCTGTCCATGCGCGTGATGGGCGTCGTGAGCCGCTGGCGGATCGTCCGCAAAGGCGCCTCCGCCGGGCACCGCAGCGCGGCCGCGGCGCAGGCGGCGTAGCCGGCCGCCTGGCCATTTAGACCGGCTGCAGCTCCCGTGCGGCCACCGCGGAGATGAGCATGGAGCCGGCGGCCATGACGGGGTCAATCACCGGTATCCCCAGCCGGCGCCGCAGAACGTCCGCCATTCCGATGCTTGTCAGCCCGGTACTCGCCTCAACGATGACGTTTGCTCCTGCGTCAACCAGCATGTGGGCCGCGGCCAGGGAGTCAAAAATGCCTGTCGGCAGGAGGAAGCCCTCTGGCGTCTCCACACTCCCAGGACCGTCGATCAGCAGCATGCGGTCCCCGAGTGCCTCGGAAATCGGACCAGGCACGGCGTCTTTGAGCCCCAGCACGCCCACGCGCCCGCCGAACGTGAGCGCGGCCGCCGCGGCAGCGGATCCCGCGCCGATCACCGGGATGCCCACCACGGAGCGCACCTCGGCCAGGCCGGGATCGGCAGCGCAGCTGACGATCAGGGCGTCAACGTCGCCGGCCATCTCGAGGGCCAGCTCCACAACCTTTGGAACGGCCGCCCGGAGCGACTCCTCGCTGTAGACTCCTGACGGCTGGTCGGGAATGCACCGCGACGTCGCATCGAAGCCGAACGAGTCCTGCAGCAGCTTCCCGTGCGAATTGAGCAGACGCCGGTCTGACGTCGTCAAAGCCCGGATGATGCCTACACGCATGATTCATGCCTTCCCCGAATGGATCCTGTGGTTCCACCGTAGCCAGCCAATATTTCCTGCGGTTTGCCGGGAAATGACCGTCGGAAACACGAACGCCACGTCTCCCCGCACCTTTCCGCAACCCACCGGAACGGCGCGAACGTACACTTGAGGCCCCAAAGTCCGTCCGCTTTGGGGCCTCAAGTGTACGTTCGCGCTTCCGGGATCAGGGGATCAGGGCTGGCGGACGCGCAGCAGCTCGGGCGCCGGCTCCGAGTCCGGATCAGCGTGGCCGGTCGTCCCCCGGAGTGTGGCGCGCACGGCATGCGCGACAACGGCACCCAGCCCGCCGTCGTCGGGCGCGCCTTTCTCCAGCACCGTCCGCCGCACGCTGCGCTGCTCCGCTGCCCCGGTTCCGCGCTCCAAAATCGATGCGACCCCCGAGCGGACAAGCTCCAGCTCACCCTGCTCAGTCAGCACAGGTTCCAGGTAATCCACCAGGGAGTTCACGACGTCGGCGGCCGGCGCCGGGCGGAAGCTGCCGAAATCCAGCAACTCACCGCACAGACCGAAATTGCTGGCCTGCCACGAGGCCATCCTCAGCAGTACGGTGGGGACCGGCGCGGGTTCGACCCCTTCGAGCGCTTCCCTGCCGGCTGATTCCACCATCGCCCGCACCAGGACGGCGATCAACGCTGCGTCCTCGGCGCGGAGGCAGACGTCGGCGACCCTGACCTCCACGGTGGGGTGGTTGCGGGACAGCCTCGCGTCAAAATAGATCATGCCCTCGTCAAGCATCACGCCGCTCTCCAGCAGACGGGTCACCACCCGCCGGTATGCGGAGAGGCTGCCGTAGATGCCTGAGGGGCCGGCAGTCGGCCACCGGTTCCAGGCTTGGGTCCGATAACTCTCAAAACCGGTTTCCAGCCCGTTCCAGAACGGCGAGTTGGCGCTGATCGCCGTCAGCACCGCCAACTTGTCCCGGATCCGATCCAGAATGGCCACGCCCTCATCCTGGGATTCGATGTAGGTGTGGACATGGAAGCCGCAGGTGAGCTGCTCCCGCGCTGTGAGGCCAAAGCGCTCCAGCATGCGCGCGTAGCGCGGGTTCGGTGTGGTGTGGCTGGCCAGGGCGAGCGGGGAGGTGGCCAGCGCAGCCACCCGCGCACCCTGCTTCTGGGCGGCCGCATCCGCCATGGCACGGCCGGCGCGGATCTGCCGGAGCAGTTCGTCGTAGTCCAGGCACGGGCGGGTCTGGGTTTCGATCTGCTCTAGCTTGAGCTCGAAGCTCAGGCCCATCTCGCTGTCGTCGAACCCGGTTTCGCCCTCGGGCTCTGGGAAGCGCGGCTTGTCCGGGGCGTCGTCGGCAGCAAGCTTCCGGCCGGCAAGCAGGGCGTCAGCGAGCGCGAGTGGCTCCCCGGTCTTCGGGTCCACAATCAGCAGTTCTTCCTCGACCCCAAAAGTCCGCATGCCTACATTGTCCGTCAGACCAGCCAAAACGTCCCGGACATGACGAAGCGCGAACGGACACATAAGGCCCTGGTCCTCCGTGTTCGCAAGGGCTTAAGTGTCCGTTCGCGCTCCGGGTCAGTCCTGGAAGTACTCGATCTTGGCTCCGATGGTGTTCAGGCGCTCGGCCAGGTCCTCGTAGCCGCGCTCAATCACGTAGATGTTGCGCAGCTCGGAGACGCCCCGCGCCGCGAGCATGGCCAGCAGCAGGCAGGCGGCCGGGCGCAGGGCAGGCGGGCAGCCCACCTCCGCGGCGCGCCACCGGGTGGGGCCGTTCACGTAGATGCGGTGCGGGTCCAGCAGCTGCACGCGAGCCCCGAGTTTGTTCAGCTCGGTGAGGTAGATGGCCCGGTTCTCGTAGACCCAGTCATGGATCATTGTCTGGCCCTCCGCGTTGCCCGCGATCACGGCGAAGAACGGCAGGTTGTCGATGTTCAGCCCGGGGAACGGCATGGGGTGGATCTTGTCCTCCGGCGCCCGCAGCTCCGAGGGCTTGGTGGTCACATCCACCAGCCGGGTGCGGCCGTTGCGGGCCGTGTACTCGCCTGACACCTCCAACTGCTGGCCCATCTGCTCCAGCGTGGCCAGTTCGATCTCCATGAATTCGATGGGCACGCGGCGGATGGTCACCTCCGAGTTGGTCACGATTCCGGCGGTGATGAGGCTCATTGCCTCAATGGGGTCTTCGGAAGGGAAGTATTCGATGTCGACGTCGATGGTCGCCTTGCCGGTGATCTTCAGCGTGGTGGTGCCGACGCCCTCGATCTCGACTCCCAGCCTTTCCAGGTAGAAGCAGAGGTCCTGGACCATGTAGTTGGGGCTGGCGTTGCGGATGACCGTGGTGCCGCAACGGTGGGCGGCAGCCATGATGGCGTTTTCGGTGACGGTATCGCCGCGCTCGGTCAGCACGAAGGAACGGTCGAGGACGTCGGAAGGGGGCGCCTGGACGGAGTAGAAGCCTGCGGTGGCTTCCACGGACAGCCCGAACTGCCGCAGCGCCTGCATGTGCGGCTCCACCGTGCGGGTGCCCAGGTCGCAGCCGCCGGCGTAGGGCAGCCGGTATTCATCCGCCTCATCCAGCAGCGGGCCAAGGAGCATGATCACGCTGCGGGTGCGGCGCGCGGCCTCAACATCCATGGATTCCAGGTCCAGCTCGGCGGGCCGGCGGAGACGGAGATCGTTGTCGTTAAGCCACGTGCACTCGACGCCGATGCTGGTCAGCACCTCGACGATCCGGTTGACTTCCTCGATGCGGGCCAGGCGGCGCAGGGTGGTGGTGCCGCGGTTGATAAGGCTGGCGCAAAGGAGGGCGACGCCGGCATTCTTGCTGGTGTTGACGTCAACGGAGCCGGAGAGTGTCCGGCCGCCTTCCACCCGGAGGTGGGTCATCTGGGACTTGCCGAGGTTGACGATGCTGCGGCCGAAGATCGTCTCCAGGCGCTGGATCATCTTAAGGCTCAGATTCTGCTTGCCCTGCTCCATTCGTGCCACGGCGCTTTGGCTGGTTCCGAGTTCAGCAGCGAGCTGCCCCTGGGTCCAGCCCTTCTCTCCGCGGGCGTCGCGGAGCAGGAGGCCAACGTGTTCGGCAGTCTCTTGTGTCATGCATCAAAAATATCATAGGTGATCTATTACAGCGAGGAACGGACCCTCTACGCCGGGAGAATGGCCCGGCGGGCGGCACGATACCCGCCTCATGCGATAAATGCCAGTTTGCCTGCTGGGGCCGCGACAGTACGGGAGCTCCAGCCGCCGAGTGGCGGGCACGCACCCTGCCACCAGTGCGCTGCGCTTGCGCGGGGGCCTTGACCGAGGAACGACTCGGGAGCAAGCTAGCACTTAGCGGTTGCGGCCGGATTGAGGAATGGGAGGCCGCCGTGTCCTTTTTCAGTTCCGCGGCGCTCCGCAACAAGCGCCCAACCAGGCAGCAGGCCACCGCCCTGCTGTCCTTCCTGATCGCGACAGCGGTGGGATTCGTTCCCGGCCCCCGCCTGGACGACGGCTCGCCGCCACCGTCATCCGTGGCCCAGCCGTCCCCGGCGGCCTCTGCCACCGGCCCTGCTCCGGCGGCCACCCCCGGTCCGACGTCCTCGGTGCCGGCCCCGGCCACGCCGGGGCAGCCTGCTGGCCCATCTTGGGGCGCTGCACCACTGCTGGGCAACGACGTTTCCTGGCCGCAATGCACCGTGGCGCTCCCCGAGGACCCGGCCTTCGCGATCGTCGGCGTCAACAACGGGCTGGCCAACACCACCAACCCTTGCCTGCACGAGCAGTTGGAGTGGGCAGAGACCGCACTCGGCGGGACGGCGCAGCCTGAGGTCGCCCTGTACGTGAACACGGCCAACCCCGGCCATGACGGATCCTGGTGGCCGACAAGCAACGACTACGGCGGCCAGACTGTTGCCAACCCCTACGGTACCTGCACCGGCGGGGAAGACGCAGCCTGCGCGTACATGTACGGCTACGCCAAGGCTTTCGACGACGCCTTCCTCCGCACCGTCGCGGACCCGGAGGAGTACCTGTGGTGGCTGGACGTGGAGACCGGCAACACGTGGTCCCGCGACCAAAACGCCAACAGGGCAGACCTCGAAGGCATGGCGGATTTCTTCCACAGCATAGGCGCGGAGGTGGGCATCTATTCCACAGGCTCGCAGTGGGGGCAGATCGTCGGCACCGTCAGCGAAGACAGCAGCCTCTACAGCCTGCCCAGCTGGCTCGCCGGTGCCCACACAGTGAACGGAGCCAAGAGCAACTGCTCACTCCCTCCCCTGACCTCCGGCGGCAAAGTCACGCTCACACAGTTCGTCGCCAAGGGCTTCGACTACAACTACTCCTGCATCTAGGAACGGCCCGAGCGGCACGGAGACGCGTGGAAAGGAGCCCTACGGCCCCTCCAGCCACACCATGTTCCACGTGCCCGCCCACACGGCGGCAACCACGGCGCCGGCCGCGATTGCCAGTCCCCCCAGCAGCACCCAGACATCCAGGCGGCTGTAGGTTGATTCGCGGGCCCAGGTCCTGCCCGCGCCGCCGAAGCCGCGCGCTTCCATGGTGACGGCGAGACGGGTCGCGCGCCGGATGGCCTGGACCAGCAGCCCGAAACTTTGGCCCAGGGTGGCGCGCAGCCGCTGCCACGGGTTGCCGCGGGACCCCACGCCGCGGGCGCGCCGGGCCATGCCGATGGTCTGCCATTCCTCCGCCATGAGGCCCACGAGGCGCATGGCCGCCAGCGTTCCCAGGACGAAGCGGTGCGGCAGGCGGGCCTTCTGCGCCAGCGCATCGGCGAGGTCGGTGGGGTCGGTGCAGCTCATGAGCAGCACCGCCGGCAGCGCAATGGCCAGGCCCCGGAGCAGGAAACCCAGCCCCAGCTCAAGGGAGCCTTCGCTCATGGACCAGATGCCGACGTCGAGCAGTATCCCTCCGCTGTCCGGCGCGAGGATGGACGTGCTCCAACCGCCCACGGCGGCCGCGACGATCAGCGGCCAGCCGCGCTGCCAGAGCAGCGTGAATGTCAGGCCGGCCAGCGGGAAGAGCAGCAGTTCGCAGGCCAGTGCCACGGAAGCGGACATCCAGTCGATGGACAGCGCGAGGACCAGGGTGATGAGGAAGACGGCCGCGAGTTTGGCCAGCGGGTTGGCTCGGGTCAGCAGGGCCCGGTTCCCGGCAATGGTCAGGGCGGCCCTCATGGCGTGGCCGCCTTCGGCGTCCCGACGCCGGACGGACCCACGCCGGGCACACGGAGTTCGGGTGCGCCCAGCTTGAGCTCGGTGCCGCCCAGCACCTGCGTGAATTCCTGGTCGTGCGTCACGGACACCACGGCGGTGCCGGCGTCGAGCAGTTCGGACAGGAAGGAGGCAAGCTCGGCCCAGGTGTTGGCGTCCTGGCCGAACGTCGGCTCGTCCAGGACGAGGACCTGCGGATGGGCCGCCAGGACGGTGGCCACCGAGAGCCGCCGCTTTTCCCCGCCCGAGAGCGTGTACGGATTGGCGTCCACGAGGCCGGTCAGGCGCAGCCTTTCGAGCAGTTCGTCCACCCGCTCTTCGCCGTGGCCCAGGTGCCGCGGGCCAAACTGCAGCTCGTCCAGGACCCGGCCGGTGACGAACTGGTGCTCGGGCTCCTGGAAGACCGTGCCGATCCTGGCGATCAGCTGCTCGGCCCGCCACTTGTAGGGGTCGATCCCGGCTCCGCGGCTCAGCTCCACGGCAGCGGACACCTTGCCGTCGACAGGAGGGAGCAGGCCGGCGAGCGTCAGCGCGAACGTGGACTTACCCGCACCGTTGGCCCCCGTGATGGTCAACGCTTCACCGGCGCGGACCTGCGCCGTGATGTCCCGCTGCACCGGCGGCGGCGGAACGGACGTGAAGCCGCGTCTCCGCGGACGCTCGCGGGAAACGCTGACACCCTCGACCGCGAGGAGCAGCTGGCCAGGCGCGACGTCCGGCTGGATCCCGGCGCCGGCGAGGCCGCCGGGCGACCGGTGCCGGGTGGGCGGAACGTAGCCCGGAACCCACACCCCGGCGGCGATCAGCATCTCGCGCGCCTGCACCAGGACCTGGTCGGGAGTGCCGTCGATCAGCACGGCCGGCTCGGTGGCGGAGCCGGGCTGCAGCACGATGATCCGGTCCACGAGGTCTTTCCACACCGCAACGCGGTGCTCCACCACCACCAGCGTTGCGCCGGTCTTGTCGAGGCAGCGGCCCACGGCGTCGCGGACCTCCAGGACGCCTGCCGGGTCCAGGTTGGCGGTCGGCTCGTCCAGCAGGATGAGGCCGGGGCGCATCGCCAGGATGCCGGCCAGCGCGAGGCGCTGCTTCTGGCCCCCGGACAGGGCCGACGTCGGGTGGTCCAGCGGCAGGTGTGCGAGCCCGACGTCGTCCAGCGCCTCGTGCACGCGGCGCCAGATGGCGTCACGGGGCACCGAGAGGTTTTCGGCGCCGAACGCGACGTCGTCGCCGAGGCGGGAGAGGACCACCTGCGTTTCGGGGTCCTGCTGCACCAGTCCGGCGCGGCCGCGCTGGGCGCGCGGCGGCTCGCCGTCGATCAGAAGGCTGCCGCTCTCGTCCGCGTCGCCGCTGTCGGCTGACCCGCCGTCGTCGGCTGTGCTGCTTCCCGAGGTGCTGTCACCCAGCACGCCGGCAAGGGCGTGCAGCAGAGTGGATTTGCCGGCGCCCGAGGGTCCCAGGAGCAGCACCCGCTCCCCCGGGCGGATGTCCAGGTCCAGGGCGTTGACGGCAGGCCTGGTGCGGCCGGCGTGGCGCCAGCCCCAGCCGCGGGCGGTGACCGCGGCTGGGCGGACCCCGCCGTCGTGTTCTGCGGGCATCAGTTGAAGACGGGCTCCGTGGCTGCCTTGCGGGACGCGAACGAGCTCAGCACCCCAGTCCTGGCCAGGCCGCGGGTGGCGATCCAGGACAGCGCACCGGCGATGATGGCGCCCGAGATGGCGGTGAAGATGATGTAGGCCAGCTTGTCCCCGGCCGCGTAGGCGATGTTCCAGCCCCAGGGAGCGAACGCATCGTTCAGGCCGCAGAACAGCCCTGCGCCCGCGCCGGCAAGCAGCGAAACGGGCAGGTTGAACTTCTTGTACCTGAAGGCTGCGAACACGAGTTCCGCACCCAGGCCCTGCAGGATGCCGGAGATCAGCACGGTGGTGCCGTACTGGGATCCCATGATCAGCTCACCGGTGGCGGCCACGGTTTCGCAGAACAGTGCCGCGCCGGGCTTGCGGATGATGAGCATGCCGAGCACCGCCGGGATCATCCAGCCGCCGGCGTAGAGGCCGGTAAGCGGCGGGTAGACCGCATTGATGGGGGCGGAGATGAGGTTGGCGCCCTGGGACCAGGCCCAGAAGATGACGCCGCCGGCGACGGCGATCAGTGCCGCCACGACGATGTCGGCCACGCGCCAGTTGTAACCGGTTTTCTTGATTGCTGCAGTTGTCATGATGGTCCTCCTGAGGATCAGGAGGGGAAAGCGCTCCCCGGCTGCGGGCGGTGGGACTGCCTGCTGCCGGACACTCTGAGAACTCGACTCCCTTGCGCCGGTACTAGCCGGATCAGGTTCGAGGGTCTGCGGCTGTCCGCACTCTCAGCGCCCTTCCGCGGTTCGCTGGCAATGCCAGTGATGCCCGACGGCGGCGCTCCCCTGTCGTAATAAATCTGCCCTTGTGGGCTGATCCAGTTTACACCGGGACAGCCCCGGCTGCCCGGGGCGGCAGTCACATTCCGGGTACATTGGGGCCATGACGCATGAGGATTCCGGCAGCAAAGCCGCGCCCGCCTTTGACCCCGACTCTCCGGAGCAGCAGCCGGGAGGCGCCCTGGAGGCCATGATCGGCCGGATTGAGGGGGAAATGGCCGAGCTACAGTTCCCCCGGTTCAGCAAGGATGATGCCCTGGCGCTGGGGCTCCAGCTGGTTGAAATGGGCAAGGAAGGCAACCTGCCGATTGCCATCGACATCATCAAGGGGGACCAGGTCCTCTTCCATGTGGCGCTCGAGGGCGCCACACCGGACAACGAGGGCTGGGTGCGGGCCAAGCAGCGGACCGCGGCGCGCTACGAGGAGCCGTCCCTGCTGGTGGGCCTGCGCGGCCGGCTGGGCGGGGGCAGGATCGAGGACAACGCGTGGTTCGACCAGTCCACCTACGCTGCCCACGGCGGGGCCTTCCCCGTGTACGTGCGCGGGGTGGGAGCCGTAGCGGTGGTCACGGTCTCCGGGCTGCCGCAGGTGGCGGACCACGACCTGGTAGTTCAGGCGCTGCGGGAAATCCACCGTTCCATGCGGCTAGGCTAGGGGAAGACCAGTATTCGTGACGCAAGGAGTTCCGGAATGAGTTTCTTCATCAAGCTGCTTGGCACTGGCGTCAGCCTGCTGGCAGGATTCGCCGGCACCAAGGCCGTGGATACCATCTGGGAAAAGGTCACCGGCCGGAAGCCGCCCAAGGGCGACAAGGACGACGTCCCCACCACGCTGCGCACCGCCCTGACGTTCGCCCTCATTTCCGCATCAGTCAGCGCCGTCATCCAGGTGCTGGCCAACCGCGGCACGCAGCGGGCCATCACCCGCTTCGCCAAGTCCCAGGACATCGTCTAGCGGCAGGGCCGGCGGCGCTGCCGCGTGCTGCGCAAATTCTTCCCTAGTCTTGACCAAACGCTGCAGCCAACCGCCGCAAACCTTGATCGGGGCCACACATCATGGACGCAACAGGCAACCAAAACCTCGACTGCGAAAGTGATGATCACCGTGGCGACGAAGGCAGAAAAATCGAACTACCGCTACAGCGACTTCTACTGCTTCATGTCGCTTGCTGACTTCACCACCTACATCTCCCGTGATGACGGTGACGGTGACGGTTGCTTTTCAATCAGCGGCAGCCGCGAGCCTGCTCTCTAAGGGACGTTCCTGGCCAAGGGGATTCCTGACCGCCAGCCCTGGCCTGGCTGCTGTTCCTCCGCTGTTCCTCCGCATCAAGTTCAGGGCGGAGTACGCCGGAGCCGCAATAGGGGGTAGCCTGTCCGCAAGGCGGGAAGCGGTGCAGCTCCCGTACGCGCTGCATCATCCTGCCATGCCTTCATTGGCTACTGGGAGCAGGAATGATGGACGTTCCTCCACTGATATGGGTGCTGACCGTCGCAGGAATCGTTGCGCTGCTGGTCTTCGATTTCATTTTCCACGTCCGCCGCGCGCACATTCCAACGCTCAAGGAAGCGGTCATCTGGTCTTCGGTCTATGTGGGGATCGCGCTCTGCTTCGGGCTTGGAGTTTTCGTCTTCGGAGGGGCATCCCCCGGCGCAGAGTATTTCGCCGGATACATCACCGAGAAGGCACTGTCGGTGGACAACCTGTTCGTCTTCCTGGTGATCATGAACAGCTTTGGGGTGCCGCGCGAAGACCAGCAGAAAGTGCTGCTGTTCGGCATAGCGTTTGCGCTGGTTGCGCGCACGGTCTTCATTCTCCTCGGGGCTGCGCTGATCACCACCTTCGCCTGGGTCTTCTACCTCTTCGGACTGATCCTGCTGATCACCGCGGGCAACATGTTCAGGCCCGAGGGCACGGAGGAAAGATCCGCGGACAACATCATGACGCGGCTAACCCAGCGGCTGTTTCACACCGCTGACTACTACGACGGCGACAGGCTGTTCACGCTGCAGGACGGCAAACGCACCCTGACGCCGATGCTGCTCGTGATGGTTGCCATCGCCGGCACCGACATTCTCTTCGCGCTGGATTCGATCCCGGCGATTTTTGGCCTGACCCAGGACGTCTTCATCGTTTTCACGGCGAACGCGTTCGCACTCCTAGGCCTTCGCCAGCTGTACTTCCTGATCGACGGCCTGCTGAACCGGCTCATCTTCCTCTCCTACGGCCTGGCGCTGATCCTGGGATTCATCGGCGTGAAACTCATGCTCCATGCCCTGCACGAAAACAACGTGCCGTTCATCAATGACGGCGAACCCGTGCCGGTAGTCGAGTTCGGTACTGCCCTGTCGCTGACAGTGATCATTGCCGTGCTGGCCGTCACCGTCCTGGCGTCCCTGCTCAGTCCGCGCGGGAAGGTTCGAGCGGCCGTTTCCGCCGCCCGCCGCGATGTCGTCAACTACCTGGACCCCGGTTACACCGCGGACCCAGGGGAACGGAACCGGATCTTCGCCAAACTGCTCGCGGAAGAGCAGCAGCTCCGCAGGACCGGACCCAAACACCGGCAACAGGCAAAGGACGAGAAGGAAGTGATGGACCTGATCGCCCAGGCCCGCCGGCAACACGATGAGAACACACCGGAGGACCGCCCAAGGCCGGGCCGCTTCGACGGACCGGACAACGGCAGCCGTTGAGCCAAGCAGCTGTTATCTGGCGATCATGACGTTGCAGTGTGCGTGGGTCAGAACACTGGCCAAGGTTCCGGGATGGCCTTCGCGACGGCGTGCACCCAATACCAGCAGTTCAGCTTCAGCCCCCGCGTCGACCAACACGGCGGATACGGAGTGACCGGAGAGAAGCTCCTCCGACACAGCAAGTCCTGGGTCGAGCCCCTGCACGTGGAGCATGGCATTGCGCAGGACGTCACGGCCATGAAACTGCGAGGGTGCGTGACGCCCCCAGGCCGGCATCGGCGGGTCCACATGAACGATCCGCAACTTCGTGTGCAGGGTCTGCGCCGCGCTGACTGCCTTTTCAAGGACCTTGCTGCTCCTCAGGTGCCCGTCCACGCAGGCGATCACCGGTTTTCCTTCCTCGCGCGCGGCACGGACCACCACCACCGGGGCGGGACACGTGGCCGCCAAGCCGACGGACACGGAACCGACCAGCTTTCCGAGGAAGCCTCCCAGGCCGCGGCTGCCCACCACCAGGAGGTCCGCATCGAGGGATTCCCGGCGCAGGACGTCCGCGGGCAGACCGGCGACCATCCGCGGCTCGATGTCCAGATCGGGCGAGATCCCGCGGGCGACTTCCACGCCCTCGGAGAGAATTGCCTCGGCTGCGTGCCGTAACCCGCTGTCGGCAACTCCCTTCACGGGTCCCACGTCGTGGGTGAACATGGGCCAAATCCACGCGTGGACGATGCGCAGGACGGCCTGCGATGCCAGCGCATACTCCGCGGCCCAGCTCAGTGCCAGCTTGGACTGGTCCGAGCCGTCATAGCCGACTGCTACCTTCATCCCCATTGTTACCGGCCCCCTGACTCCCCACGCCAGCTCACGCGGACCCCGCGGAAGGCCTCCGTGCCGCTCGCTGGTCCTATTGAATTTAACGCCCCGGTGTCCCCGGATCTTCCCCACGGGAGGGCTGCAACACGTCCTGTTTCCCGGAAAGTGAGATGGTTCCTGCCGATCCATCGACGGTCACCGCATCGCCGCTGTGCAGGCGAGAGGTGGCATCCGGGACGCCCACCACGGCAGGAATGCCGTACTCGCGGGCCACGACTGCCCCGTGCGAGATCACTCCGCCCATCTCCATGACCAGGGCTCCGGCCGTCAGGAAGAGCGGCGTCCAGCCCGGATCCGTGGAGGGCGCCACCAGGATTTCCCCGGGTTCCAGATGCGCGCCAACGGGGTCCAGGATGACGCGCACCTTGCCGGCGGCACTGCCGGCCGAAGCGGGCGTACCCGTCAGCACCCCATCTGTCGGGGGCTCCGCCCTCGGCGCGAGGGCAGCCTCGACGTCGGTCCCGTCGGAGAGCAGCAGGCGGGGAATGTGCCGCCGGCGCAGTTCCAGGTCGTATTGCCGCCGGCGGCTGGCCACGATACCGGACAGATCGGCGCCCCGCAGCCCCCCGCGGAGTTCGTCGAAGGTGAGGAAGAAGACGTCCTCCGGGGCCGCAATCCGCCCGGTCTCCGCAAGGTCCTTGCCCACCTCGGCGAGTTGCCGGCGCATCTCACCCAGGATCACCACGATGTTGAACTTCGGCAGCTCCCGCAGGCCAGCCAACTGCCTGGTTCGGCGCAGGCAGAAGCCCACCAGCCGGCCCCGGAGCCTCCCCCTCCCACGGGCCTTTTCGACCATCCCGCGCATAGCGGCCTCCGCCTGTCCGGCGGCGCGGGCGAACTGCCGGTCCGGGGCCTGCTCCGGGTCCTCCACGCGAAGATAGTTGGCGATCATGCCCAGGACATGGTCCGGATGGTCTGACCATCGCGGCATCCCAAGGTCGATTTCCCCCACCGCCCGGTGGCCGTACTTGTCCAAAAACCCGCGAACAGCATTCTGCGCCGGCGCGGGAAGCGTGCCGGCACCGTAATCCCGGGCGAGGTCCTCCGGGCTCTTTCCGAGGAAGGCCGCCCGGGAATCGGGATGCCTGCCGAGTGACGCAGCCAGGCGCCACAGTTCCAGGTCCATTTCGGTGGTGACATTGTGCGGCAGCCCGCGAAGGACGGCTTCCAGCTCCCTGGGCTCCACGATGCCGCGAAGCAGCCGGCGGGCGGCCGCCAACAGGAGGTAGCCGGCGGCGGGGGCGGGCAGGGTTGCGCCGATCAGTTCCTCGACCGTCCCGCGCATGGCGCCTTCGACGTACTCGAGCCGCTGTTCGCTGGTTGCCGCGGCTGCGTGGCCTGCCAGGCCGGCCTGGAGCCGCTTCCCGTAGGCATGCGCACGGCGCAACTCCGCTTCCGGCCGCACCACCGCCCGGACCACGGCGGGCAGCATTGTGGCCGTCGCGGCAAAGTTGCGCACGCCGCGGGCGCCCCGCTTCCGTGGGCCCTTGGGCTGCGGGGTGCGGTTATCCGCGTGCCGCCCCTTCCGGACAGCGAAGCGGGGATCTTCCATCAGCGCCCGGAGAAGGGCAGCGGATCTGCCATCCGCCAGGGGAAGCGCCTTCAGCAGTGTCTGCCTGCCGCGCTTGCTGTGGAAGGCGGGGGTCAGGTCCACGTAGAGCCGCAGGCCGGGGGTGGCGTACTGCCGCCACGGCCCCTGGTCGCCCCGCATCAGGCTCAGTGCGGTGAGACCCATGGGGGTGATGGGCCGGGTCAGGCCCTGCAGCAGTGAGCCGCAGAGGTAGACGCGGGTCTCCTCTCCGGCCGGCGCTTCCGTGTCCGCAGAGTCCCCCGAGCCAAGCATCGATCCGGCGGCGAGACCGCCCGCGGGCAGGGGTGCCGGAAGGGGCACGGGCAGCGGATACAGCGTGGTGATGGGACGCGACTGGGTCAGCCAGACCGTCCCGCTGCCGTCAATGACCCATTCCACATCCTGGGGTGCACCGAGGAGGCGCTGGGCGGCCGTGCCGAGCGAGGTGAGCTCGCGGAGCTGCTGCGCGTCCAGAACCGGCCCGTGCGCGCCGCCGTCGTGCTGGTTGCTGTGGTGGTGGGTCTCGGCCACGAGCCGGCCGCTGGCCGTGTGGATCTGGAAATGATCGGGATTGACCGCGCCGGAGACCACGTCCTGTCCCGCTCCCCGGTGGGCGTCGATCACCGTCTCGCCGCGGGTTCCGGTCACGGGATTGGCGGTGAACAGGACGCCCGCCGCCGCGGCTTCCACAAAATTCTGAACGACGACGGCGAGGCTCACCTCGCGCTGGCTGATTCCGTTGGCTGCCCGGTAGGCCACCGCCCGGTCGCTCCAGAGCGACGCCCAGCAGCGGCGGACCGCCTCCAGCACCCCGTCGGCCCCGGTGACGCCCAGGAAGGTGTCCTGCTGACCGGCAAAGCTGGCGAAGGGCAGGTCCTCGGCCGTGGCGGAAGAGCGCACGGCCACGGCCGGTTCGCCGTTCCTCCCCTTCTCCCGCCCCGCGGCGCCCATGGCGGCGTAGGCGGTACGGACGGCGGACTCAACCTCCGGCGGCACCGGCGCCGCGTTCACGAATTCCCGGGCCTCCCGTGCAAGCCTGCCCAGCTGTTCCGCATCCCCGGGATCGAGGCTCTCGATACGGGCCGCGAGGACCTGCACTTCCGCGGGCACGGCCGAGCGGTAGGCGGAGGTCGTCAAGCAAAATCCGGCGGGCACCGGGAGCCCGGCAGCAGCAATCCTGCCGAGGTTCAGTGCCTTGCCGCCCACGCGGGCGAGCGGCTGGAACCCAAGATGGTGCAACTCCACCACGAGCCTGTCTTGGGAATCGTGACGGGCGGAACCCCTGCCCGAGTGATCCATACTTTGCTCCTGCGAACTGTCCGCGGCCTCATCGTTGAGGATGCGATCACGCTAGACCCAGAGCGGAGGCCGCGCAATATCCGCCGAACCGCGACAGCGGCCGGGGGCTCTCGGTGCTGAGTCAGCGGCCGCCGTCGGATTCCCGTTCCCTGGCCGCCTCGGCGGCCTTCAGCACCACGGCCTCAAGTTCATCCGTACTCAACAGCTCCCTGTGGAGGTGCTTGGTGCGGTAGCCGGCCCGGCCCACCATGTGCGCCGAGACCGGCACGGTCAGCAGCTGGAAGATCCAGGCCACCAGCAGCACCGGCCACACCCACCACGTGCGAAGCTGCAGCCCCACGGCGGCCAGCAGCAGGAACAGTCCGAGCACCTGCGGTTTGGTGGCGGCGTGCATGCGGCTCATCAGGTCCGGGAACCGCAGCAGGCCAATGGCCGCTGCAAGGGACATCACCGCCCCCACGATCATGAAGACGGCTGACACCACATCGATGGCGGCATCCACGGCGCTGGCATCAGGATTCATTGAGCTGCTCCCGTCGGTCGGCCACGAAGCGCGCCACGGTCACTGAGCCGATAAACCCGATGACCGACACCGCAACGAGCAGCATCAGATTGTTCAGGTGCCTGTTCACGGCCATGTCGATGCACAGCGCCGCGCCAAGAATGGCGAGCAGCACGTCGGCCGCGAGCACCCGGTCCAGCAGGGACGGGCCACGGGCAATCCGCACGATCGCGCCCGCGGCGGCGAGCGACAGCACCACGGCGGTGACTGCCAGGACGAGTTCCATCACGTTCCGGCCTCCAGGTTCAGTGCTGCAAGTTCCTCTTTGGACCCCATGACGCGGATCAGCCCGGCCTCGGTGTCCCGCACTTCCTTGCGGAGCTTCCGCACGTCGTTGGCGTTCCGGACGTTCAGGCCGTGGATGTACAGCGTGGAGGTTGACCTGTCCACCTCCACCACCAGCGATCCCGGGATCAGGGAGATCACGTGGCCGGTGGCGGTCACCATCAGGTCCGAGTGGCTCCGGAGTGGAACGGCGACGACTGCGTTGGTCACCCTGGGGCCCTGCGCCACGGCCAGATAGAAGACCTGGAAGCTGGCGGCCACCACCCGGCCAAGGAACTGCACGGCGAACGGGATGGCGCGGAGGACGCTGAACCGCCCGCTCAGCTCCACCGGCGGCAGGTAGAACATGCGGGCCACCGCTACGGCGAGCAGGGCGCCGAACAGCAGGTTGCCCGGGGTGAAGTCCTGCCACAGGGCGCCCCAGACGATGACGAGCCACACGAGCAGCGGCAGTTCCTGCCGCAGGGAGATCCGTCTCCGGCTCATTTCCCACCACCACCCGGTACGCTGCCGTCGGGCTCGCTGTCAATGGAACCGTTGAGGGCAAGGTTCGGTACCGGCGCCTGCTGGCCGAGCACTGCGTGGATGTATGCAGATCGGTCCAGCATGGCGTCGGCGGACTGGCCGGCCACCCGGAAAAGCGGACCGGCGAAGACTGTGAGCGCAACGCCCAGCACCACCAGCCCCAGTGTGGAGCCCACCATGGTCCGGGGCAGCAGGATCAGGCCGCGCTTGCCGGTCCGGAGGCCCGCCGGCGAATCCATGGCGTCCGCAAGCAGCACGGGGTGGGGATGTTCGGCGTCCTCGGGCTTCCGCCAGAACGCACGGTTCCACACCCGTGCGACGGCCAGCAGCGTCAGCAGGCTCGTCAGCACGCCGCCGATGACGAGCGTGTATGCCAGGGGCGTGCCGAGCTGGATTCCGGCCTGCATCAGGCCGAGTTTGCCGAGGAAACCAGAGAACGGGGGGATGCCCGCGAGGTTCATGGCGGGAACGAAGAACAGCAGTGCCAGAATCGGGGACAGTTTCGCGAGCCCGGCGAGGCGGTCCACTGACGAGCTTCCGCCGCGGCGCTCGATCAGCCCCGTCACGAGGAAAAGGCTGGTCTGGATGGTGATGTGGTGGGCCACGTAGAACACGGCAGCGGCGAGGCCCGCCACGGAGGACATGGCCAACCCGAACACCATGTAGCCGATGTGGCTGACGAGGGTGAAGGACAGGAGACGCTTGATGTCGCTCTGGGCGATGGCGCCGAGGATCCCCACCACCATGGTCAACAGGGCAGCGATCATCAGTGGCGTATTGAGGGTGTCGCCCGGGAACAGCAGTGTTTCGGTCCGCACCATGGCATACACACCCACCTTGGTCAGCAGGCCTGCGAACACGGCGGTCACGGGGGCCGGTGCCGTGGGATAGGAGTCAGGCAGCCAGAAGGACAGCGGGAACACGGCGGCCTTGATGCCGAACGCCACGAGCAGCATGACGTGCAGGAGGGTCTTGGTTCCTTGGTCCAGCTCGGCCAGCTTGATGGCCAGATCCGCCATGTTGATGGTGCCCGTGGCGCCGTAGATCATGGCGATGGCGATGAGGAACAGCACGGAGGACACCACCGAGACCACCACGTAGGTGACACCGGCGCGGATGCGCGGGCCGGTGCCACCCAGGGTCATCAGCACGTAGCTGGCCGTCAGCAGGATCTCGAAGCCGACATAAAGATTGAACAGGTCTCCCGACAGGAACGCGTTGGAGACCCCGGCCACGAGGATCAGGTAGGTCGGGTGGAAGATCGACAGCGGCGCGTCCTGGTCGCCGTCGGCCATGCCCTGCCCGGTGGCGTACACGAGGACGGCGAGGCTCACCGCGGACGACACCACCAGCATCAGGGACGAGAACTGGTCCACCACCAGCACGATTCCCCACGGCGGCAGCCATCCGCCGATGTTCACCGCCTCGGTTCCCCCGTTCCAGACCGACGCCAGCAGCAGGCACTCGAGCAGCAGCGTCAGCGACAGCAGCGCGACACTCACCACCCGCTGCGCACGCGAATGCCGGATCAGCACGAACGTCAGCGCCGCGCCCAGGATGGGAAGAACGACGGCGAGCGGGGCAAGGCTTGTCAGGCTCACGTTCCGTCTCCTTCCGGTTTTTTGTCGATGGTGGCGGACCCTGGTTTCTCTTCCCGTGCGGCGGCGGCCCCCGAGATGTCACGGCCACCGGCCGGTACAGGAGTATCCGGGATGGGAGCGTCCGACACTCCCCCGCCGTCGGCGCCAAGCATGGTGAGCGGGAACTCTGAGGTTTCCACCGGAATGACGGCATCGTCCTCGGCGTCGAAGCTGGGGGTCGCCGCCACGCGGCGGTCCTCGAGGTCATCCTGGATCTCATCCTGGCGGGCCAGCACCCAGGTCCGGTAGATGATGCCGAGCATGAAGGCGGTGACGGCGAAGGAGATCACGATGGACGTCAGGATCAGCGCCTGGGGCAGGGGGTCGTTGTAAGCGGCGGGGTCCGTGTCCTTGCTGTAGAACGGCGCCAGGCCGGCGTAGCCACCGGTGGCCAGAATGAGCAGGTTGGTGGCGTTGGCCAGGAGCATCAGCCCCAGCAGAACGCGTGTGAGGCTGCGTTCGAGAAGGAGGTAGATGCCGCACGCGTAGAGGGCACCCATGACGGTCAGCAGGGTGAGGTTGACGCTCATGCCTCTCCCCTCCACGTGTCCGCGGGGACGGCGGCGGCTTCCCAGTCAGCGGCGGGGTGCACCTCAGCCGGCTCTGCGCGCCGGGACGGCCGGGTGTCCGCGGGCTGTTCCTCGAAGTGTTCGTCGATCTCAGCCCCCAGGCTTCGCAGCACATCCAGCACAAGCCCGACGACCACGATGTACACGCCCGTATCGAAGATGGTGGAAGTGACAAATTTGATGTCCCCAAAGACCGGCAGCCACAACTCGATGATGGCGCTTTGGAACACCTGGCCGCCCAGCAGGAGCGGGGCGACGCCGGACGCCGCGGCGGTTGCGAGGCCCACCCCCAGCAGCGTTCCGGCGCTGATGGGGGTGGCCTCACGAAGCTCGTAGCGGCCGCCGGCCAGGTACCGCAGCGTGAGAGCCAGGCCGGCCATGAGCCCTCCCGCGAATCCGCCGCCCGGAAGGTTGTGCCCCGCCAGCAGCAGGTAGAGGGAGAAAATGATCATCGAGTGGAAGATGAGCCGCGTTACCACCTCGAAGATGATGGAGCGCCGCTCCGGAGCCAGCGTCCGGCCGGCCACAAGCCATGCGTCCCGCGTGGCGGCGGCGAACTTGCGGGTCAGCGCGAGGGCGGCGCCGTCGCGCGAGGACTTGTCTACCCCGCGGCGCCGGCCCACGGTACCCTCTTCCACCGTGGACGACGCACGGATGCCGTCGCCGCGGCCGCGGAGGAAAATCAGGCTGGCCACTCCGGTTGCGGCGAGGGCAAGCACGGAGATCTCGCCGAACGTGTCCCAGACGCGGATGTCCACGAGCGTCACGTTGACGATGTTCAGGCCGCCGCCGCCCTCGTACGCCAGCGCCGGAAATTCCAGCGAAACAGGTGTGGCCACCCGGGCGCCCATGGCGTGGATCGCCGCGAAGACCATGGTGGCTCCGAACGCCAGCCCGATGATCACGCGGACCACCCGGTACTTGCCGCCCGTGCGGTCCCGAAGCTCTGCCGGGAGGCTCCGCATGGCCAGCACGAACGCCACCAGGATGATGGTTTCCACCAGCATTTGGGTCAGGGCGAGATCCGGCGCCCCCTGCAGGGCAAACATCAGCGCAATGCCGTAGCCGGTCACCGAAACCATGAGCACGGCCAGGAAACGCTTGTTGGCGCGGACGGCGGCCAGCGCCCCGATCACGATGCCGGCGCCCGCCACGATCTGCAGCGGTGAGTATGGATCGATGAAGTACAGCCCCTCCGGCAGCGGTTTGTTCGCTGAGACCAGCGCAGCCAGGGGAAGCACGAAGGCCGCGGTCAGGATCACGGCCAGGTAGAAGTACAGCGAACCGCGCTGCGTGCGGCCCGTCAGCCAGACGGCCACGTCATCGAGGGCGCCGATGGTCAGCCGGTAGCCGCGGTCCGCGTCGATCCAGTCCGGGACCAGGCTCTGGGCGCGGCCCACCGCCCCCCGGGCGAAGAACATGGCCAGACCGAGGGCAAAGGTGACGGCGGTCAGGCCGAGTGCCGGTGTAAACCCGTGCCACAGCGCAAGGTGGCCGGCGGCACCCGCCTCGGCACCGGCGTCGGAGGCTGCTTCGGTGAAGAGGGCAGCGTACGGCTGGATCCACCCGTCCACGGGCGCCGGCCACAGGCCGTACACGACGGTGAGGACGCTCAGGACCGCGGGGGCTGCGAGGAAGGACGGCTTGATGTGTTTGAACGGGGTGCGGTCCACCCCGGGCTTGACCGCGAAGGCGCCCCACAGAAACCGGGCGCTGTACGCGAAGGTCAGCACGGACCCGAGCACGACGCCGGCGAGGACCACCGCGCCCCACGGCCCGTAGCCCGGCTCGCCCGCAAAATGGACGAACGCTTCCAGCACCGATTCCTTGGCCACGAAGCCGCCGAGCAGCGGGACCCCGGCCATGGATGCGGCACCGATGCCGGCCACGACTGCGAGCGCGCGGGAGGACTGGAAGACACCTGACAGTTTGTTGATGTCGCGGGTGCCGGCCTGGTGGTCGATTATGCCCACCACGAGGAAGAGTGTTGCCTTGAACAGGCCGTGGGCCAGCAGCATGGCGAGGCCTGCCAGGGCAGCGTCAGGCTTGCCCAGCCCCACCACCATGGTGAGGAAGCCGAGCTGGCTGACCGTGCCGTAGGCCAGGATGAGCTTGATGTCGGTCTGCCGCAGCGCACGGTAGCCGCCGACCAGCATGGTGGCGAGGCCCAGACCCAGGACCAGCGGTAGCCAGTACGCCGTCTCGGTGAATCCCGGCGCCAGTCGCGCCACGATGTAGACGCCGGCCTTCACCATCGCCGCGGCGTGCAGGTAGGCGCTCACAGGCGTGGGTGCGGCCATGGCGCCGGGGAGCCAGAAGTGGAACGGGACCAGCGCTGATTTGGTCACGGCACCGACGAGAATCAGGACGACGGCGGCGCCCACCGCCCCCGCTGCCGGCCCGGCGACCAGGTCCGGTGCCTGCTCCAGGATGGCCGAGATCCGGTACGTTCCTGCGGCGGATCCCAGCATGATGAGGCCAACAAGCATCGCCAGTCCGCCGGCCGTGGTGACCATGAGCGCCTGGAGGGCCGAGCGCCGTGCGGCCAGGCGGGTGCGGGCATAGCCGATCAGGAGGTACGACAGGACGGTGGTGAGTTCCCAGAAGATGAAGAGCAGGAGCAGGTCATCGGCTGTGACCAGGCCGAACATCGCCCCGGCGAACGCGAGAAGCTGGGCGCCGAAGCCGCCCAGGTACTGGTCCTTGTTCTGGAAGTAACGGGCGCAGTACAGCAGCACCAGGGCGCCCACACCAAGCACCAGCAAGGACATGACCCACGCCAGGGCGTCCAGGCGGAAGGCGAACTCCATGCCGAGGTCCGGGATCCAGGGGGTGACCTCGCTGGAGTGACCTCCGCCGCCGCTGCCGTGCGGGCCTGCCGTCGCATAGACCGCGCCGTGCTGCAGCAGCAGCCAGACGAATGAGCCGGCTGGTACTGCCGCCAACGCATAAAAGGAACTCCGGCCGAATTTCCGGAAGATAAACGGCGCCACAGCAGCAACCGCAAAGTGCACGGCAAGGACTGTGATCACTGTTATCTCCGCAAAGTCAAGAATTCGATTATCAAAGTTGGAGCAGGCGGCTAATCGTTGGGTTCGGTCTGGACAGTTTATCAAGGGGGCACCGACACTTTTCCCTCCGGGCCTGCAGGTGGCGTAAGATTCCGCGGTTCCCCGGGGTCCCTTCCGTTGCGTGTTCGCCGCGGGCGGATAGCATCGGCGTTATGAACTCCGCCACGGCTCCCGAGGCCATGCAGCCGTCATCCGACCTTGAAGCCGGCACCACGGTCTCCAACAAAGGGCGCGTCCTGGCCTGGGCGGCGTGGGACTGGGGGTCCGCGGCGTTCAACGCCGTCATGACCACGTTCGTTTTCACGGTCTACCTGACGTCCCAGGCCTTCGGCAGCGAAGACCAGGCGTCGGCCGTGCTCGGCGGGGCGCTGGCCGTTGCCGGGGCGGCGATTGCCCTGCTGGCTCCGGTTACGGGACAGCGCTCCGACACGGGCGGCCGGCGGAAGCTGTGGCTGGGAGTCAACACGGTCCTCGTCGCGCTGCTGACCGCGCTGTGCTTTTTCGTGTTTCCGCGCCCGGAGTTTCTGCTGCTGGGGGTTTCGCTGATTGCGCTGGCCAACGTCTTCTTCGAGTTCGCCGGCGTCAATTACAACGCCATGCTGGCGCAAATTTCCACGCCCGGAAACATCGGCAAGGTCAGTGGTTTTGGCTGGGGCATGGGATACCTCGGTGGAATCGTGGCGCTGCTGATCGTTCTCCAGCTTTTCGTCCAGCCCCGTTTCGAGTGGTTCGGCGCCTCGACGCAGGACAGCCTCAACATCCGGCTGGTGGCAGTATTCTCCGCGCTGTGGTTCTTTGTCTTCGCGCTGCCGGTGATGTTCGCGGTGCCGGAACTGCCCAGGCCCCAGCGCGGTACCCGGCTCGGCATCGTTGCGTCCTATGGCCTGCTGGCGCGCCGGATCAAGGCGATCTACCGGACCAGTCCGCACACCATCTACTTCCTGCTGGCCAGCGCCATCTTCCGGGACGGGCTCGCTGCGGTGTTCACGTTCGGCGGGATCATCGCGGCCGGCACCTTCGGCTTCGAACTGTCGCAGGTGATCTTCTTCGCCATCTTCGGCAACATCGTGGCGGCGGTGGGGGCGATCCTCGGCGGATTCCTGGACGACAGGGTAGGCCCCAAGGCCGTGATCCTCGGGTCCCTGGTGGGGCTGCTGGTTGCCGGGACCGCGATCCTGGTGCTCGGCAACGGCAGCTACGTCTTCTTCGGCACGGACTGGGCGGGGAGCACCACGTTCTGGGTGTTCGGGCTGTTCCTCTGCTTGTTCGTCGGGCCGGCCCAGTCGTCCTCCCGCGCTTACCTGGCCCGGCTGGCCCCGCAAGGCGAATCCGGCGAGCTCTTCGGCCTGTACGCCACCACCGGCCGGGCCGTCAGCTTCCTGGCCCCCACGCTGTTTACGATCTGCATCGCCGTGGCCACGCCCCTCGTCGCGGAAGGGGAGGCGCAGCGCTGGGGCATCCTGGGGATCATGGTGGTGCTCCTCGCCGGGCTGCTGGTCCTCCTCCCGGTGAAGCCGCCGAGCGAAGCCCCGATCGCCGTCGTCCCCGCCTCCTAGCGGGTACACCCAGCGCGAACGGACACTTAAGCCCCTGCCCCGCCCCCACCCCTGGCGCGAACGTACACATGGGGCCCCGTTTCGCAGCGCAAACGGGGCCTTAAGTGTCCGTTCGCGGATTAGGCTGATGGTATGAACGTGGAAGAGACAGACCTCCCCGGCCTTGGCAGACGCAAGGACTTCATGACAGCCTCCGGACGGAGGATCGGCGTGGTGGAACTGCGCGAGGGCCAGACGGAACTGTTCGTCTCCACGTGGGACGATCCGGACACCTGTCAGGCCTCCATTCCGCTGACCGGCGATGAAGCCGCCACGCTGGGCAACCTGCTCGGCGGCCAGCATTTGGCCATGAAGCTGACAGAGGCACATAAAGAGGTGCCCGGGATCGTCACGAGACAGTTCTCGATTACGGCGGACTCGCCGTTCCAAAACCAGCCCATGGGCAAGGCGTGCATCCGCACCCGGTGCGGTGTCTCGATTGTGGCGATCATGCGTGAAGGTGAGGTGGTCCCGTCGCCGGGACCCGACGTCGTTCTTCACACGGGCGACCTGCTGGTCGCTGTCGGCACACAGGAAGGCCTTGATACAGCGGCCGATATCCTGCGCAACGGCTGACCGCGATGGATGAGCTGGCACTGACCCTCATCGAACTGGGGGCCGTCGTGTTCTGCTTAGGCCTCCTTGCCCGGCTCGCCGGGAGGATCGGCATGTCGCCCATCCCGTTGTACCTGGTGGGAGGCCTGTTCTTCGGAGCCGGCGGCCTGATGAAGCTCGAAGGCATCCAGAGCTTTGCGCATCTGTCCGGTGAGATCGGTGTGATCCTGCTGCTGTTAATGCTCGGTCTGGAATATTCCGCGCCGGAGCTGGTCACCGGAATGCGCCGTTCCTGGCAGGGCGGCGTGTTGGACCTTGTCCTGAATTTCCTGCCCGGGGCAGCCCTCGCCCTGATGCTGGGGTGGGGCGGCGTGGGCGCCATGGTGATGGGCGGCGTCACCTACATCTCTTCCTCCGGCATTGCGGCCAAGGTCATCACCGACCTTGGCCGCATCGGCAACAGGGAAACGCCTGTGGTCCTCTCCATCCTGGTGTTCGAGGACCTGACCATGGCCATCTACCTGCCGATCCTTACAGCGACGCTCGCGGGGATCAGCTTCGTCGAAGGCATGCTGACCGTCGCCATTTCATTGGCCGTGGTCACTGTGGTGCTGGCGGTGGCACTCCGGCATGGCCATCACGTCTCCAAGGCGGTGCACAGCGAAAATTCCGAGGTCTTCCTGCTCAACCTGCTCGGTGCCGCGCTGCTCGTGGCAGGCCTGGCGGCTGCGCTGCAGGTCTCGGCCGCCGTGGGCGCCTTCATGCTCGGCATTGCCATTTCCGGGGCCACGGCCGACAGTGCGACGCGGATCCTGGAGCCGCTGCGCGACCTGTTCGCGGCCATCTTCTTCGTGGCCTTCGGCCTGAACACGGACCCCACCTCCATTCCCCCGGTGCTGGGCTGGGCGCTCGTCCTGGCCGTGGTCACCACCGCCACGAAGGTGGTGACCGGGGTGTGGGCGGCGTGGCGGGCAGGCATTGCGCGGCGCGGCCGCTTCCGCGCAGGAGCCGCCCTCATTGCCCGCGGCGAATTCTCGATCGTCATCGCCGGGCTGGCCGTGGCGTCTGGAGCAGTGTCCGGCGAACTGGCCGCACTGGCCACGGCCTATGTCCTGATCATGGCGATCCTGGGGCCGCTCGGTGCCCGTTATGTGGAACCCGTGCTCAAGAAGTTCTCCCGCCCGGCAACCCCCGAAGCGGTGCGGGCCTGAGGGCTGGTTAAATGTCCGTGCGGTGGAAGTTCAGGTGGCTGCGGCTCGCGGTCGGTCCGCGCTGGCCCTGGTAGCGGTTGCCGTACTCGCCGGAACCGTAGGGGTATTCGGCGGCAGAGGTCAGCCGGAAGAAGCAGAGCTGGCCGATCTTCATGCCCGGCCACAGCTTGATGGGCAGCGTGGCCATGTTGGACAGTTCCAGCGTCACGTGGCCGGAGAAACCGGGGTCGATGAAACCCGCGGTGGAGTGGGTCAGCAGGCCGAGCCGGCCCAGGGAGGACTTGCCCTCAAGGCGAGCCGCGATGTCGTCCGGAAGGCTGACCGTCTCGTAGGTGGAACCCAGGACGAACTCGCCCGGGTGCAGGATGAACGGCTCGCCCTCCTCCACCTCCACGAGGCGGGTCAATTCGGGCTGTTCCTCGGCGGGGTCGATGTGGGCGTACTTGTGGTTGTCGAACAGCCGGAAAAAGCGGTCGATCCGGACATCAACCGAGGAGGGCTGCACCATCGCGGAATCGTAGGGGTCCAGGACGATCCGTTCGGAATCAATTTCGGCACGAATGTCGCGGTCAGAGATCAGCACACCTCCAAAAATAGCATCAACCCGCCGCCGGGAGCTTCTTGGCTGCGGCCGGAACGCGCGCGGACGGGGATTCGAGGGCGGGGATTCGCGCTAACGCCGATGACCCTGGCACGGGACACGCGGAGCCGGAGGACGGACCGGCCCGGCAACTGCGCTAAGCTGGTTCTGCCCCGGCGGAATCCGGTGCATGCGGCTGTAGCTCAATGGTAGAGCGCTAGCTTCCCAAGCTCGATACGCGGGTTCGATTCCCGTCAGCCGCTCCAGATTGTCATCCCCGCCCGCGAGGGCGCATTAGGTCGCTACCTGTATCGTCGGAAGTCAGGAACCTCTTCGGTTCCGCTACAGGAGCAATCATGGCTGACAAGTCCCCCCGTCAAGCAGCATCCAAGAAATCCGGCAAATCCATCAAGGAAAAGCGCGCTGACAAAAGGGCCGCCGCAGCGCCGGCCAGCTCACTGGACAAGACGAGCGCGAAACCGATGCCGGCAAAGAAGAAGTGACCCGCCCGGCGAACCATCTCACCCTGGGGATTGTTTCCTCCTCGCGAAAACCCGACGAGCGCCGCCTGGCCCTGCACCCCCGTCACCTTGAGCGGATCGCACCCGAACTGCGTGACCGGATGATCCTTGAACATGGCTATGGAGAACGCTTCGGCTATTCCGATGCCCAGCTCGCACCGCTGGTGGGCCGCATGGCCAGCCGCGACCAGCTGGTGGCCCAGGCCGATGTCGTCCTCCTGCCGAAGCCCCAGCCGCAGGACCTCGCCGAGCTCCGCGACGGCCAGACTCTGTGGGGCTGGCCGCACTGTGTCCAGGACCGTGCCATCACCCAGCTGGCCATCGACAAGAAGCTCACGCTCATCGCCTTCGAGGCCATGAACCATTGGGCCAGCGACGGCGGTTTCGGCCTGCATGTGTTCCACAAGAACAACGAAATGGCCGGATACTCCTCCGTCATTCACGCGCTTGCCCTCACCGGCTGCACGGGCGACTACGGCCGCCGTCTCAGCGCCGTCGTGATCGGTTTCGGTGCCACGGCCCGCGGAGCTGTCACGGCACTGAACGCGCACGGCATCCACGATGTCCAGGTCCTTACCAACCGTGGGGTCGCCGCCGTCGGGTCCCCCATCCACTCGGTACGGATCACGCAGTTCGACCATGACGCCCAGGCGCCTTTCCTCAGCCAGGTGATCACTGAGCGCGGCCGCGTGCCGCTGGCGCCGTTCCTGGCCGAGAGCGACATCGTGGTCAACTGCACCCTTCAGGACCCCAACAACCCGCTGACCTACCTGCAGGAGGACGACCTGGCCGCGTTCAAGCCGGGCAGCCTGATTGTGGACGTCTCCTGCGACGAAGGCATGGGTTTCAGCTGGGCCAAGAGCACCACGTTCGCCGAGCCCATGTTCACTGTGGGTGACCGTATCTCGTACTACGCCGTGGATCACAGCCCGTCCTACCTGTGGAACTCCTCCAGCTGGGAAATCAGCGAGGCGCTCCTGCCGTTCCTGGAAACCGTGATGTCCGGACCGGAAGCATGGCTGGGGAATGAGACCATCAGCCGTGCCATCGAAATCCGCGACGGCGTGGTCCTTAACAAGGGCGTTCTCGAGTTCCAGGGGCGCGAGGCAGAGCACCCGCACGCGTTCGCGGGAAGCTAGCCCTTACGCCGCCCGCTGCACCACCCGCAGCAGGCGCCGGCGGTCCCGGAAGTCCACCTTGAGCTGCAGCTCACCTTTGCGGGCAAGCACGACGGCGACTGTCGCCGCCGCGAGCGCCGGCACCCCGCCCGCCACCAGCAGTGCTGCGTGCGGGTCGAGGTGTTCGGCGATGCTTCCGATCATGGGCCCGCCGATGGCCTGGCCGCCGATCAGCACCATGATGTACAGGCTCATCACCCGGCCGCGGATCCCCATGTTGGAGCTGATCTGGACCAGCTGGTTGGACGCCGTGAGGAACATCAGGCACCAGAAGCCGGCGAGCACCATGGCCGCGCCGAACCACACCACGGACGGCGCGAAGGCCGACAGGCACAGCATGAGTCCGTACATTCCGGCGCCGAGTATCACCGACCGCAGCCGGAGCCGGCGCCGCCGCGTGGAGGCCACGGCTCCCGCCAGCGCTCCCAACGCAACCAGCGCGTTCAGCATGCCGTAGCCGCCGGCACCGATGCCGTAGACCCGGTCGGCAAAGGCGGCAAGCACCACCGGCAGGCTCATGGCGAATACGGCGATGAACCCGGCCATCAGCCACGGCCAGTAGATGGTGGGCTTGCTGAGGGCGTACCGCAGCCCTTCCCGGAGCATGCCCTTGCGTTTGGGCGCCGGCGTGCTGACATACAGCTCGTCCTTGCGCAGGAGCAGCAGCATGGCCACGGTGGAGCAGCACGCGGCGGCGTTGCCCGCGAAAGCCCAGCCCGCCCCGACTGCGGTCAACAGCACCCCCGCCAGGGCAGGACCGATCAGCCCGCCCAGCTGGAACGTTGTGGAGTTCACGCTGATGGCATTGCGCAGGTACTGCGGCCCCACGAGCTCGTGGACAAACACCTGCCGGGCCGGCTGGTCCAGCACGGTCACCAGGCCCAGCACGAACGCGATGGCGTACACGTGCCAGACCTCGATGGCGCCGCTGAGCGCGAGGACGGCGAGGGCGGCGGCCAGGAGAGCCGCGACGGACTGGCACAGGATGAGGATCCTGCGCTTTGCGAAGCGGTCGGCCACCATCCCGCCCCACGGCCCCAGCACCAGCGCCGGCAGGAACTGCAGCGCCACTGTGATGCCGACGGCGGTGACGGAGCCGGAGAGCTGGAGCACCAGCCAGTCCTGCGCGATCCGCTGCATCCAGATCGCGACGACGGCCACGAAGTGACCGACCGCGAAGATCCGAAAGTTGGGGACGCGGAGGGAGATGAACGTGTGGCGCCACGGGAGGCGTTCAGTGACGACGGCGACGGGCAGGGTGGCGGGTGCCGTTGACGGCGGTGGCGGTGTCACGGAAAGTCCTCAGGAGATCGGGCCGGCGGGATGCCTTCAACGCTATGGTTGGTGCCTGCGATTATGGAAGACTATTGCTTCTATAACTACCATTGCGGAATGCAATGACAGATGCGATGAGAAGGCAAGGACAAGGGAGGGCGCATGTTCGAACCGGCCCAGCTCCGGTCGTTCCTGGCCGTTGCGGAAACGCTCAGCTTCACCAAGGCCGCGGACCGCCTGGGTCTCGCCCAGCCCACGGTCAGCCAGCATGTGCGCAAACTGGAGACAGCGGCCAAGCGGGTGCTGATCTCCCGCGACACCCGCGACGTCCGGCTGACGGACAACGGGGATGCCATGGCCGGATTCGCCCGGAACATTCTCTCGGCCCATGACGCCGCGGCGCGCTACTTCTCGGGCTCAGCGATGCGGGGACGCCTGCGGTTCGGCACAGCGGACGACCTTGCCATCACCGGGCTGCCCCGCATCCTCAGGGAGTTCCGGCAGGTCTACCCGCAGATCAACCTGGAGCTCACTGTTGGCCAAAGCGACCAGCTCTACAAACGGCTCAATTCCGGGCAGCTGGACCTCGTGTTCGTGAAGTGGGTGGCAGGAGCGAAAGACGGCACCGTGGTCCAGCATGACTCCTTTTCGTGGGTGGGCCTGGAGCAAACCACGCTGGAACCGGGCTCCCCCGTCCCGCTGATCGCGTACCCGTCCCCGAGCCTGAGCCGCAAGCTCGCCATCGACGCCCTGGAATCCGCCGGCCGGACCTGGCGCATCACCTGCACCACCAAGCAGATCAGCGGAGTGCTCGCGGCCGTCCGCGCGGGAATCGGCGTCGCCGTCATGCCGTCCTCGCTGGTGCCCGAAGACCTGAAAATCATCACGCGCCGCTTTGAACTGCCGCCCGTGGGCGACGTGGATTTCACCCTGATCCGGAACCCCCTCGCCAACGCCGAGGTCATCGATGCGCTGACGCAGACCATCATGGGACGGACGCTGAAGAAGCAGGTTTGAACCCTGCCGTAACCGGGTACTGGCAGAAAATCATTGATAACGGTTCGCAGCTCGCTTATGCTGTGACTGTTGGAGGTCATGCAGCGGCTGAGAACAGTCATTCGATGACGAATATATCCTGCAACGACGCGGGGCATATTCGGGATAGGCACGCCGTGACCACAGCCGCAAACCGCCATTTCCCCCACCACTCCATGACAGTTGACACCGAGTACGTCGCCAAGCCGAACTGCGACAAGTGCGGAACAGACGAGTTCATCTACCTCGAGTCTTTCGTTCCCCCCAAGTATCGCCAGGACGGCACCGTCAGAACACTGGGCGAAGCCGCCTACACCTGCACCCGGTGCGAGGAATTTTCCGCCCACAGCGTCCCCTCATCCTGGGCACCCCCGGGCTGGTACCTGGGCTAGGCCCGGGCAACTCAACAGGCCAGGTCTCACACCGCAGAATCTCATCACCAATATCGCAAAAACTGGCGGGCACCGGATGGTGCCCGCCAGTTCTTGTGTGGCCTGCGGTTGCTAGATCAGCGAATCGGACAGGTGGTTCGGCGTACCGAACCGGTGCGCCGTGATGCTGACGGCCTGCTCGTGCAGGAAGGGCAGCAGTTCAACGCGGCCGGCCTCCGTCACCTCGTGCGGGTAGATGGCGATGTCCGGACGGCCGCCGGTCGCCTCGGCCAGGGCAGTGGCGGACCCGCCGATCAGGCGGATGCGCGCACCGGACAGCTTGCCGGCGGCGGCGAGCCTGCCGGCGGAAGCCAGCCAAGCGGCGTCGTCCTCCACCGTCACCGGGATGTCCAGTCCGGTCAGCACCGCGCGGAGCTGTGCCGGAAGTTCGACGCCGGAAGAGACGGTCAGCTGCGAACCGGCAAGCACGCCGGCAGCCACCGTGCGGACGAGCGCACGGAGGGGCTCGCCGTCGGACAGCCGGACGGTGACCGGAAGCGTCCGGTACCGGAAGATGTTGCGCTCGGCGCTCAGCGCGGAGACATCCTTCGCCGTGCCAAATTCGTCAGCCCAGGCGATGGCGTCGGAACCGAGTGCACGCTCCACCGACTCCAGCCCTGCCGGGTCAAGCTCGCCCTGCACGGCGTCGACGAGGCGGCGAACACCCGGGTGGGTGATGCGGGCAGCTGCGCCCTGCGAGCTCTCCCTGCTGGTCCACTCACCCAGGCCGACAAGGTAGTTGGGTCCGCCGGCCTTCGTGCCGGCGCCGACGGCCGACTTCTTCCAGCCGCCGAAGGGCTGGCGCTGCACGATGGCCCCGGTGATGCCGCGGTTCACGTACAGGTTCCCGGCCTGGATGGTGTCGAGCCACAGGCCGAGCTCCTCGGTGTCGAGGGAGTGCAGGCCCGCGGTGAGGCCGTAGTCCACTTCGTTCTGGATGGCGATGGCCTCTTCCAGGGTTTCCGCGGTCATGACGCCCAGTACCGGGCCGAAGAACTCGGTCAGGTGGAAGTAGGATCCGCGCTTGACGCCGTAGCGCATGCCCGGGCTCCACAGCCGGCCGGTGTCGTCCAGCTTGCGGGGTTCCACGGCCCAGTTCTCGCCGTCACCCAGGGTGGTGAGCGCGTTGAGGAGCTTGCCGTTGGCAGGCTCGATGATGGGGCCCATCTGGCTCGTCGGATCTTCCGGGTAGCCCACCTTCAGCGAGGTCACGGCGTCGATCAGCTGGTTGTGGAACCGCTTCGACTTTGCCACGGAGCCGACCAGGATCACCAGTGAGGCCGCGGAGCACTTCTGTCCGGCGTGGCCGAAGGCGGAGTAGGCCACGTCCTTGGCCGCGAGGTCGAGGTCCGCGCTGGGGGTGACGATGATGGCGTTCTTGCCGCTGGTTTCCGCCAGGAGCGGCAGGTCCTTGCGGAAGGAGCGGAACAGCTCTGCCGTCTCGTAGCCGCCCGTCAGGATGACGCGGTCCACGGCCGGGTGCGAGATCAGCTGCTTGCCGAGCTCACGCTCGCCCAGCTGCACCATGGTCAGCACGTCGCGGGGAATCCCGGCCTCCCACAGCGCCTCGATCATCACGGCCCCGCTGCGGCGGGCCTGCTTGGCGGGCTTGACCACGACGGCGGAACCTGCGGCAAGCGCCGCCAGCACCGAACCGGCGGGAATGGCCACCGGGAAGTTCCACGGCGGGGTCACCAGGGTGAGCTTGGCCGGCACGAAGGTAGCGCCGTCGACGTCGTCCAGCTTGCGGGCGGATTCGGCGTAGTAATGCGCGAAGTCAACGGCCTCGCTGACCTCGGGGTCGCCCTGGTCGAGGGTCTTGCCCGTTTCACTGGCCATGACCTCCAGCAGGTCGGCGCGGCGGGCTTCCAGCAGGTCGCCGGCGCGGTGCAGGATCTCCGCACGCTCGGCGCCGGACAGCGCGCCCCAGGCCTTGCCCTTTTCGACGGCGGTTGCGATCACCGTGTTGAGGGCGTCCGCGTCCGTGATGGTTGCGGCTTCGACGGAGGCGTTGCCCAGGGTCGAGGTCGGAACGCGGTCCAGGATGGCCCGGCCCCAGTCACGGTTGGCGGGCAGCGACGGATCGGTGTCCGGGGTGTTCTCGAAGTGGTCGCGCGGCATCGGCACGGGCGGAAGGCTGCGGTTCTGCTGGCGGCTCGGCGGCGGGACCTCGTCGTCGAGTTCTGCCACGGAGGCGAGGAAGCGCTGCTTCTCGCGCTCGAACAGCGCTTCGTTTTCGCTGAGCTCGAAGACGGCGGACATGAAGTTTTCCTGGCTGGCGCCCTCTTCGAGGCGGCGGATCAGGTACGCGATGGCGACGTCGAACTCAGCCGGGTGCACCACGGGCGTGTAGAGCAGCAGGGAACCGACGTCCTTCTTCACGGCTTCCGCCTGGCCCTGGGCCATGCCGAGCAGCATCTCGAACTCGATACCCGATTCCACGCCGCGCTGCTTGGCAAGCAGCCACGAGAAGGCGATGTCGAAGAGGTTGTGGCCGGCCACGCCGATCCGGATGTTCCTGATGCGGTCCGGGTGCAGCGCGTAGTTGATCACGCGCTTGTAGTTGGTGTCCGATTCCTGCTTGCTGCCGCAGGTGGCCAGCGGCCAGTCGTGGAGGGAGGATTCGACCTGTTCCATGGGCAGGTTGGCGCCCTTGACGACGCGGACCTTGATGGCGGCGCCGCCATCGGCGCGGCGGGCGGCCGCCCAGTCCTGCAGGCGGATCATGGCGGACAGTGCGTCCGGGAGGTAGGCCTGCAGCACGATGCCGGCCTCGAGGTTTTTGAACTCGGGCTTGTCCAGGATTCTGGTGAAGACCGCAATGGTCATGTCCAGGTCCTTGTACTCCTCCATGTCCAGGTTGATGAACTTCGCCTTCTGGCCGGTGCCGGCGTAGGAGGCGGCGCGTGCGAACAGCGGGGTGAGCCGCTCAACGACGTGCTCCACGGCCTCGTCGAATCCCCAGGCCGAGTGCGGGGCCACGGTGGAGGACACCTTGATGGACACGTAGTCCACGTCGGGCCGGGCCAGCAGGGTGTGGGTGCCTTCGAGCCGGCGGGATGCCTCGTGCTCGCCCAGGACTGCCTCACCGAGGAGGTTGACGTTCAGCTTGATGCCGTCCTTGCGGATTTTGGCGATGGCCGGCCCCAGCTTGGCGTCCGTGGCGTCGACGATGAGGTGGCCCACCATTTCGCGCAGGACGCGGCGGGCGATCGGGATGACGACGTTCGGGAGGACGGGCGCCATGGTGCCGCCGAGGCGGACGGCGCTGCGCATGTGCCAGGGCAGGAACGCCGGAACTTTCGGCGCCAGGGCCGCAAGGTTCCGGGCGGCAACTTTGAGGTCCTCGGGACGGACCACGCCGTCCACGAAGCCAACCGTGAAGTCCAGCCCGTTCGGGTCCTTCAGGACCCCGGCGAGCTGTTCCGCGGAAGCGTCAGCGGGAATCTTGGCGGCTTCGGTCAGCCAGCGGCGCACAAGGGCGATCGCCTGGTCGGACAGGGACGCCGCTTCGGCGACGTGGGAACCCGCCGGGCGGGTAGCGACGGCGCCGGTCTCAGCGGCGTCCTCGCCTGCAGAAACACGGTGATCCGTTGCGATGTGGGTCATGGCTTGTTCTCGTTCTTTCCGTGGGTAGTGAGCTCTTATTCATCAGTATGGGCTTCAACTCACGTAAGATAAAGCGATCTTTCCTAAGCGATACAGGTTAGAAAAGCCGATCATTTCGTCGGGCGGTTACGGCCCCGCACAATCCCCGCCGCCCCCCCACGCTCCCTCACCTTTCGCCGCCTCCCGCCCGACGCTCCCTCACCTTTCGCCGCAAGACAACGAACCCTCCCTCACAGGGTGAGGGAGGGTTCGCGTGTGGCGCTCCAAAAGTGAGGGAGCGTCGCGGGATTGACCGCAGTAAGTGAGGGAGCGTGGAACTACACCGGGGTGTGCATCTCCACGGCCTCGTCGTGCCTGGGGCTGTTCGGGTTCATCAGGGAGTGCCTGCGGCTGTAGCCGAAGTAGATGACGAGGCCAATGACGAGCCAGACACCGAACCGCGCCCACGTTTCCCAGTGGAGCTGGAACATGAGGAAGGCAGAAGCGAGGACGCCGAAGGCCGGGACCAGGGGCATCAGCGGCAGGCGGAACTCCCGCGGGGCGTCGGGCTTCTTGTAGCGGAACATGATGACTGCGAAGCAGACCACCACGAAGGCGGCGAGAATACCGATGTTGGTGAGATCGGCCACGGCCTTGATGGGGAAGACGCCGGCCAGCAGCGCTGACGCCACGCCGGCGATCCAGGTGACGCGCTGGGGCGTGCCGTGGCGGTCCGTCTTGGAGAACCAGCCCGGAAGCAGTCCGTCGCGGCTCATGGAGAACCAGACGCGGGTCACGCCCAGGAGGAAGGTCAGCATGACGGTGAGGATGGACAGCACGGCAAAGACGGAGATGATGGTGGCGACGACCGGCAGGCCGACTCCGGCGAACGCCGATGCGAATCCGGCGGTCGGGTCAATGTCCTGGTAGTTCTGCATTCCCGTGAGGACAAGTGTGGCCGCAACGTACAGGAGCATGGCAATGATGAGGGACAGGATGATCGCCTTGGGCATGTGCTTCTTGCCGTCGGTGGCTTCTTCCGCCGCCGTACTCATGGCGTCGTAGCCGAACACCGCAAAGAAGACGGTGGCCGCGCCGGCGAAGACCGGGCCGATGCCGCTGGGCATGAACGGATTGAAGTTATCGGCGTTGATATAGAAGGCGCCCAGTCCGATGATGAACAGGATGAGGACCACCTTGATGGCCACCGCCACGAGCTCAAACCGTCCAAAGGCTTTGGTTCCGCGCGACAGGATCCAGGTGACCAGCAGGCAGACCAGGATGGCGGGGATGTTGACGATGCCGCCCTTGCCCTCATCCGGGGTCGAGGTCATCCAGACGGGCATGTGGATGCCGATGCCGGACAGGAAGGCATCGAAGTAGCCGGAGATGCCGATGGCCACCACAGCCACGATGGCTATGTATTCCAGCAGGAGGTCCCAGCCGATGAACCAGCCGATCACTTCGCCGAGCGCCACGTAGCCGTAGGTGTATGCGGAGCCGGCGCGGGGGATCATGCCGGCGAACTCGGCGTAGGAAAGGGCCGCGGCAGCCGAGGCCAGGCCGGCAATCAGGAAGGAAAACAGCACCGCGGGGCCGACGCCGGGCGTGCCCTCGCTGCCGTGGGCCACGAGCCCCGCCAGCGAAAAGATGCCGACGCCGATAATGCCGCCGACGCCGATGGCAGTGAGCTGCCACAGTCCGAGGGACTTGAAGAGGCCGCTGTGCTTGTTCTCGATTTCGATGTCATCAATGGGCTTGCGTCTAAGGATGGACTGGGTGGGATCTTTGGTTGTCATACGGGGACTCCTGCGTAGGTGCGGCCCCATCATCCGCCCTGTGATGGGGGTAACACTGATCAGTATGCAAGCAACGTTGCATTAGATAAAGTGACTAATACTAACCAATATTCATTAGAGCTAACGAAGGAACAGTCTATGCTCGATGTTCGTCGCCTCAGACTGCTCCGCGAGCTGAAGATCCGGGGCACCCTCGCAGAGGTGGCCGCAGCCCTGCAGTACAGTCCGTCATCAGTCTCCCAGCAACTGGCCCTTCTTGAGAAGGAAGCAGGGGTTGAACTATTGAGGAAAACCGGACGGAAAGTGCAGCTCACGCCCCAGGCTGAAGTCCTCGTGGCCCACACCGCCCAACTGCTCGAGACGCTGGAACAGGCCGAAGCCGACCTGGCCGCCTCCCTCACGACCGTCTCAGGCACCGTCCGGATCGCCGTCTTCCAGTCCGCGGCGCTGGCACTTATGCCGGACACCCTGACGCTCATGGCCGGCACCTACCCCGAGGTCAGGATCGAAATGACCCAGCGGGAACCCGAAACGGCGCTCCACGAAACGTGGGCCAGGGACTTCGACATTGTCATCGCTGAGCAATATCCGGGCCATGCCGCTCCGCGGTATCCGGAGCTGGACCGGATCAAACTGACCACCGATGCCATCCGGCTGGCAGTTCCGCCCGAGTCAAAGGACCATCCGCCCGTCACGTCGCTCGAAGACACGGCGGAGATGGCGTGGGTGATGGAGCCGCGCGGTGCCGCTTCGCGCCATTGGGCCGAGCAGGCCTGCAGGAGCGCCGGGTTCGAGCCAGACGTCCGTTTCGAAACCGCTGACCTCCAGGCCCAGATCCGGCTGATCGAGTCGGGCAACGCCGTGGGCCTCATGCCGGATCTCGTGTGGACCGGCCGCGGCACCACAGCCGAGCTCATTGAACTGCCCGAGAAGCCGCGCAGGACAGTGTTCACCTCTGTGCGCCGCTCGAGCGCCCAGCGCCCAGCGATTCTCGCGGCCCGCGAGATCCTGGCAACCACTGCCGCCTCCATCGCAGCCTCGAAAGACCACGAGATGGAGGGCCCAGCGTAGTGTTTCCTGGGTCACAGCCAGAACGTTGACCCCGGCGTTAGACTGTTCACGTTATGAATCGCACAATGTTTAAGTCCAAAATCCACCGCGCCACTGTCACGCACGCGGACCTGCACTACGTGGGTTCCGTCACCGTGGACCTGGACCTGCTGGACGCTGCCGACATCCTTCCCGGCGAACTCGTGGCCATTGTGGACGTCACCAACGGCGCCCGCCTTGAGACGTACACGATTGCCGGCGAACGCGGTTCAGGCGTGATCGGAATCAACGGTCCGGCCGCGCACCTGGTGCACGAGAACGACGTCGTCATCCTGATCACGTATGCCGCGATGACCACCGAGGAAGCCAGGGCCTACGATCCCAAGGTGGTCCACGTGGACAAGAACAACAAGATCATCCAACTGGGCAACGATCCGGCGGAGGGCCTCACCCCCGGGCTTATGCGCCCGCCGTTCGCGCTGAACAACGCTTCCCTCAGCTGAGCCCGAATAACGAGATCCCCACCACAAGGCAATCCTCCGGCGAATAAATCTGATTAAGCTGGGATGGTGGACGCCTCCCCCTGTACTTCCAAGCCTTCAGCGACAGCCGGATGCTAGGCGTCCTTGCAGGCTTCTTCGTCGTCTGGTGCATCATCCTCGTGGGAATGTTCGTTGGCCGGCGGGGCATCCTGGGCGATAACGCCCGCCAGGTCCTCAGCGGGCTCACCTTCTTTGTGGCCAGCCCGGCGCTGCTCTTCGAGACCCTGAGCAAGGCCCGGCTCCAGGATGTTTTTGCCGCCCCGCTGCTGGTCGCCGCGGTGGGGGCCATGGCCACCGCCGCCATTTTCTTCATCATCGTCAAGTTCCTGCTCAAACGCAGCATGCCGGAATCCCTCGTCTCATCGATGAGCGCCTCCCTGGCCAACTCAGCAAACCTGGGCATTCCCATCGCCGTGTACGTCCTGGGCGACGCCAGCTATGTGGCTCCGCTGCTGATTTTTCAGCTCGCGTTCTTTACCCCGCTGTTCCTGATGGCGCTGGATTCGACCACCAGCGCGCACCGCACCACCCCGCTCCGGTTCGTCCTGATGATCCTGAGGAACCCCATGATCGTGGGTTCTGCCCTTGGCCTCGTGGTAGCCGGAACCGGGTGGCAGGTCCCGCCTCTGGTCCTGCAGCCCATTCACCTGATCGGCGGAGCCGCCATTCCCGCGATGCTGATGGCCTTCGGCATGAGCCTGAACGGGTCCCGGCCGCTGCAGGCCGCCACAGCGCGCAGGGTGGATGCCCTGGTGGCCAGTGCGTTCAAGCTCATCGTCCACCCGGCGATCGCCTACGTCTTTGCGCGCTTCGCGCTTGGCATGGAGGGCCACGCCCTCTTCGCCGCCGTGGTGACGTCCGCCCTGCCGACCGCACAGAATGTCTTCGTGGCAGCCAGCCGGTACCGGACCGGCCTCACTGTCGCCAAGGACACGGTGCTGATCACCACCGTTGTGGCGGTGCCGGCCCTGGTCGGCGTGGCGGTACTGCTGGCATGACGTGCTGCTGGCATGACTGTGACTGAAACGGCCTGAATTTGGAGGAATCGTGAACACTACCCTGGACACTGTGGTGATTGGCGGCGGCGCGATGGGCTCCGCCGCGGCGTGGGCGCTGGCGCGGCGCGGCCGGCCGGTGACGCTGCTGGAGCAGTTTGGGCCGGGGCACCTCATCGGGGCGTCGCATGGCGCCACCCGGAACCTTAGCCTCGCCTATTCCGAGCCGGACTACGTTGCCATGCTGGCGGAGACGCTTCGCCTTTGGCGCGAGCTCGAAGACGAGAGCGGCGAGCAGTTGCTGGCCCGCACCGGCGTCGTCAACCACGGCCCGGATCCACAGCTTGGCACCATGCATGCCGCGCTGAACCGTGCCGGCCTGCGGGCCGAGTTCCTGCCGACGGCGGAGGCCGGCGAGCGCTGGCGCGGCATCCGGTTCGACCAGCAGGTCCTGTACATGCCCGACGGCGGACAGCTCAACCCCGAGCTGGCGCTGCCGGCCCTCCAGCGGCTGGCCGTCAGGCACGGCGCGGAGGTGCGGCACCACGTAAAGGTGGTGGACCTGCAGGTCCTCGACGACGGCGTCCGGGTCACCGTGGACGGCGGCGCCACCGAAGTGCTCACCGCACGCCAGGCGGTGGTCACGGCGGGCGGCTGGACATCCAAACTGCTTGGGGACATGGCAGGAACGCCCCGGCTGACCGTCACCCAGGAGCAGCCGGCCCATTTCGGCATCGCTGACCCTGGCGCGGACTGGCCCGGCTTCAACCACTTTCCGGGAACGGGGGACGACTATGCGGGCTGGTACTCCCCCGTGTACGGGATGCACACCCCCGGCGAGGGAATCAAGGCCGGCTGGCACGGCGTGGGGCCGGTGGTGGACCCGGACCACAGATCGTTCCAGCCCGAACCTGTGCAGCGCGCGGCGCTGCAACGCTATGCGAGGCACTGGCTGCCCGGCGTGGACGCCGACTCCATGACCGACATCAGCTGCACCTACACCACCGCGCCGGACCACAACTTCGTCATGGACCGGCTGGGTCCCGTGGTGCTCGGGGCCGGATTTGCCGGCCATGGCTTCAAATTCACGCCGGTGGTCGGCAGGATGCTGGCAGACCTCGCCACCGGCGAAGGCAGGGCACCGGCCATCTTTTCGGCCACCCGCCCGGCCCTCCGCTAGCCAGCCGCGGAGGATGGCTGCGTCCCGGACCTAGCTCCGCTGGTGCTGGTCCAGGAGCCGGGCGCAGCGGATGAAGCCGAGATGCGAGTAGGCCTGCGGGTGGTTGCCCAGGTGTGTTTCCGTGCCTGGATCGTATTCCTCCGGCAGCAGCCCCGTGGGACCGAACAGGTTCACCAGCTGGTCGAACAGGTCCCAGGCCTCCGAAATGCGGCCCACGGCCACGTACGCCTCGATGAGCCAAGTGGTGCAGATGTGGAAGCCGCCCTCCAAACCCGGCAGGCCGTCGTCGTACCGGTACCGGAAAACGGTGGGCCCCACGCGGAGCTCCCGTTCCACGGCCGTCACGGTGTCCAGGAACCGCTGGTCGCCGACGTCGAGCAGGCCAGACAGGCCGATGTGCAGGACCGCGGCATCCAGGTCCGGGCTGTCATACGCCACAGTGTAGGAAGCGGCGGTATCGTCCCAGCCCTCGCGGAGCACCTCATCCCGGATAGTCGCGGCGGTGCTCGCCCAGGAGGGTTCTGGCTCCCGGCCGTGGCGGGCGGCGGTGCGGAGCGCCCGGTCCAGCGTCACCCAGCACATCACCTTCGTGTAGACGTGATGCCGCGGGGCACGCCGTGCCTCCCAGATGCCGTGGTCCGGCTCGTGCCAGCGGGCCAGCACCGCATGCGCCATCTGCACCATCAGGTCCCAGTGCGGGTCAGCCAGTGAGCCCCGTGCCTCGCTCAGCCCGTGGATCAGCTCGGCGATGGGCCCGAACACGTCCAGCTGGACCTGGTGGTCCGCGGCGTTGCCGATCCGGACGGGCCGCGATCCAGCGTAGCCGGGCAGGCTTTCAATGATCGCTTCGGTGGACAGCGGCGCGCCGGTGACCGAGTAGAGCGGGTGCAGCCATTCAGGGCCGGGGGCGTTGGCCAGGATCCTGCCCAGCCAGCGGAGGAAGCCGTCGGCCTCCTCCGTCGAGCCCAGGTCCACGAGCGCGTTGACCGTCATGGAGCCGTCCCGCAGCCAGCAGTAGCGGTAGTCCCAGTTGCGGGTTCCGCCGATCCCTTCCGGCAGCGACGTGGTGGGCGCCGCGAGCACGGCTCCGGTGGGCTCATGGACCAGGGCGCGGAGCACGAGGGCTGAACGCCGCACCAGGGACGGCTTGACGGACGGCAGCGCCAGATCCTGCACCCAGCGGCGGGAGTGGAGCGCGACGGCGGCGCGGCGGGCGGCCTCGTCCGTCCCGTCCGGATGGCGCTGGACCTCGGTGTCGCCGCAACGCAGGTTGAGGACCACGGGGCCCTGCCGCAGGTTGACCTCCGCCGTGGCCGTGGCATGCCGGCCGTCCGAGGTGATGGAGAAGCTGACGTCCGGGGCCAGCAGGACGATGGGATCGGACGTGCCGGCGACGTGCAGCTCACCACCGCGTGCCTCCATGCTGAACGGCGCGTTTGCGTAGTCCGGCCGGGGTGCGAAGACGATCCGGGCCGCGCCGGTGCCGGACAGCACGCGGACCAGGCTGGTGATCCCCTCGGGGGCCGGTTCAAGGTAGTCGGTCACGGTAACGTCCGCCCACCGGGTTTCCACGATCATCGTGCTGTCCACATAGCGCTGCCCCAGCACCTGCGAGGCCTTGACCGGCTCCACCGAGAAGTGGCCGGCGGCATCCCCGCCCAGGAGGTGGGCAAACAGCGAGCCCGAGTCGGGCAGGGGGTGGCTCATCCAGCAGATTTTGGCGTCCGGCGTGAGCAGTGCCGTTGAGGAGCCGTTGCCGATCATGGAGTGGCGCTCCAGGCCAACCGCATCTTCACCGAACAGCCACGCCCGCCGCAGCTCAAAGAGGATCGCCAGGACCCTGGCGAAGGATTCCGGATCCCGCAGCCGGTGTTTGGCCCGGCTCGGGAGCTCTCCGACCCACAATCCCATGTCCGGGCCGCGGAGCGTTGCCATGGCCAGCTCATCGCTCATGGCATCACCGGCGTACAGAGCCGCGCTCACCCCGAGCCTGGAGCGCAGGTGCTCCAGCGCATCGGCCTTGGAGGGTTCCACCACCGACAGGTCCAGCACCGAGCCGTCCACGATGAAGAACAGGCCCAGGGCCTTGGCCACTTCCTCGGCCTTCTGCGTCGCCTCGGCGACGATCTCCGGCGCAGCCGGCCGGGTGTGCACCGAGACCGCCACCGGCTTCCGCTCGATGGTGATGCCCTTGTAGGCGCCGACGGATTCGAGCAGGGCCTGGTTGGCCTGCTGCAGGACAGATTCGGTGGCCAGGGACAGGCCGTGGGCGAACCCCATATCGAACTCTGCCCCGTGGGACCCGACGAGGTGGACTTCCGCGGGGAGCCGTGACACCGCGGCCAGGTCCCGCAGCGACCGGCCCGAGATGACCGCGGCGTGCGTGTTGGGCAGGGCAGCCAACGCGCGGAGCGCAATGGCCGCGCCGGCCAGGGGCAGGGTCTCGGTCGAGATGCCCTCCGCCGCGCAGAGCGTTCCGCCGTAATTGCAGGCCACCAGCAGCCCCGGAGTGCGTGCCAGGATCTTCAGCTCGCCGAGCAGCTGGGGCGTCAAACCGTCATCGGCGGCATCCGACTGGACGAACGCCCTCAGCAGGCCAAGCGGCAGGGACTTGGTCAGCAGTGCGGAGTCGGCCACCGTTTGGTTGAGCGGAGTTGGCATGCTCGGAATTCCTTAGGATCATCCCCAAATGGATTTGGACCCTCTCAGTGTCCGGCGCGGCCGTTTCCCCTGAATATCCCGGTCATTGCGGTCATGTAACTTCGACGGCGGCCCCGTCGTCCCCGCTGCCGCGTCTTCCCCGCTGCCGCAGGAACCGGCAGCCGCAGAAACCGGCAGCCGCCTAGGCCCGGACCAGGCCCGCGGCTTCCGCCAGCAGTTCCACCGAGCGCAGCCGGGCCGGGGTGCCCGTGCTCTGGTGGGCCACGATGAGTTCGTCGGCGTCGGCATGCCTGGCGAATCCGTCCAGGTACTCCAGCACCACGTCCGGTGTCCCGACCGCCGAGTACTTCATCATCTGGGACACGTGCTGGCCCTGCGGAGAGTCCAGGATCATGTCTGCTTCGTCATCCGTGAACTCCCGCCCGCCGCCGAAGAAGAGCGAGACGCGGGCGCGCAGGGTGCCCCGGAGCATCTCCTGTGCTTCGGCTGCCGAATCGGCGGCAATGACGTTGGCGCCGGCGATGACGTGCGGCGCCTCCAGCTGCTCGGAGGGCTTGAATTCCCGGCGGTAGATGGCCACCGCGTCCTGAAGCGCGTTCGGTGCAAAATGGGAGGCGAAGGCGTAGGGCAACCCCAGCTGGGCGGCGAGCCGGGCACCGAACAGGGACGATCCGAGGATGTACAAGGGCACGTTCGTCCCCTTGCCCGGTGTCGCTTCGACGCCCTGGATGCGGCTGGGTCCGCTCAGGTAGCCCTGCAGTTCCAGCACGTCCTGGGGGAAGGTATCGGCCGACGACGGGTCGCGGCGGAGTGCCCGCATGGTGTTTTGGTCGCTCCCGGGTGCGCGGCCCAGGCCCAGGTCGATGCGCCCCGGATGCAGCGTTTCCAGCGTGCCGAACTGCTCGGCGATGGTGAGCGGCGAGTGGTTGGGCAGCATCACTCCCCCCGCTCCCAGCCGAATGCTCTCGGTATGGGCAGCCACATGGGCGATCAGGACACTCGTCGCCGAGGACGCAATCGAGGACATGTTGTGGTGCTCCGCGTACCAGACCCGCCGGTAGCCAAGCTCCTCGGCGCTTTGCGCCATGGCCACGCTCCCGGCGAAGCTCTCCGCCGCCGTCTGGCCCTCGCCGATCGTCGCCAGGTCAAGGATGGAGAGGGGAACAGTCACGGGGAGCCGGCCTTTCATTGCGGATGGGCCGGCGCGGAAGGTTGCGCGGCACACCTTCGACAACGACGGCGGCGTGAACGTTATTTCTGCCAGTCCGGGTGATACTGTCCACAGTTTTGGGCTCCGGAGCTGGCCGGCGGCCGCAGGTCCGCCGCTAAGCTAGCGGCATGGCCAACAAATCAACAGCAGACAAAGTCGCCACGATCCAAAAAGGCTACGCGCTGGAGGGTGCCACCATCGAGCTGGGCGCCGCCATCGTCGACGGCGAACTCCACAAAGATGCGCCGGTCCGGCTGCCCCTGTCCATGATGAACCGGCACGGACTGGTGGCCGGCGCCACCGGCACGGGCAAGACCGTCACGCTGCACATGATGGCAGAGCAGCTCTCCGCCGCCGGAGTGCCCGTTTTCCTCGCCGACATCAAGGGCGACCTGTCGGGCCTGGCCACGCCAGCCACGGCGAGCGACAAGCTCACGGCGCGGACCGAAAGCATCGGACAGCCGTGGGCGGCCAAGGCGTTCCCGGCGGAGTTCCTGGCCCTTGGCGGCGACGGCAACGGCGTCCCGGTCCGCGCCACCATCACGTCCTTCGGGCCCATCCTGCTTTCGCGCATCATGGAGCTCAACGACACGCAGGAGTCCAGCCTCCAGCTGGTCTTCCACTTCGCCGACAAGAACAACCTCGAGCTGGTCGACCTCAAGGACCTCCGCGCCGTCATCCAGCACCTCACCTCCGAGGAGGGCAAGGAGGCGCTGCGGGAACTCGGCGGCCTGTCGAAGGCCACGGCCGGCGTCATCCTCCGCGAGCTCGTGGCACTGGAAGCCCAGGGGATGGAACGCTTCTTTGGCGAGCCGGAGTTCGACACGGCCGAGCTCCTCCGCACTGCCCCCGACGGCCGCGGCGTCATCACCTGCCTCGAACTTCCCACGCTGCAGACCAAGCCCATGGTGTTTTCCACCTTCCTCATGTGGCTGCTGGCGGACCTGTTCGAAGACCTGCCCGAGGCGGGCGACCTCGACAAGCCGAAGCTCGTGTTCTTCCTCGACGAGGCGCATCTCCTGTTCAATGACGCCTCGAAGGCCTTCCTCGATGCCATCACCACCACAGTTCGGCTGATCCGGTCCAAGGGTGTCGGCATCTTCTTCGTCACGCAGACCCCGAAAGACGTCCCTGCCGATGTGCTCGGCCAGCTGGCCAACCGCGTCCAGCACGCGCTCCGGGCCTTCACGCCGGAGGATGCCAAAGCACTCAAGGCCACGGTCTCGACATTCCCTGTCAGTGACTACGACTTGGAAGAGACCCTCACGTCCGCGGGCATCGGCGAGGCCGTCATCACGGTCATGAATGAGAGAGGCGCGCCTACGCCGGTGGCGCTCACCCGCCTGCGCGCCCCCGAATCCGTCATGGGTCCCAGCACGGATGAGCTGGTTAAAAGCACGGTGGCCGGCTCGGCGCTGCTGGCAAAGTACGGAACAGCCGTGGACAGCGTCTCCGCATACGAAAAACTGGCCGGCCAGGCCGCCGCTCCGACCGGGCCAGCGGCACCGGGCCAGCCCCCGACTCCGGCGACTGACGTGTTTGTCCCCGGCAGCATAACGCCGGGCACCGTGGACGCCGAGGCCCGTCGCATCGAGGAGGAAATCCTCGGACGCCCGAGCAGCCGGCCGGCCCCGGAACCCGCTCGTGAACCGGCTCCGCGCTCCGCGCCCCCTGCCGCCGGCGGCATGATGGATGACATTACTGGGGCGCTTGGCGGAGCCATCGGCGGCGGCCTGAAAAGCATGGTCCGGTCGATGGGAACCCAGCTGGGCCGCGAGCTGTTACGCGGCGTTTTCGGCACCTCGTCCCGGCGCCGCCGCTAACGCCAGGGGGCGTCACCCCGTCGGCGACGCCCCGCCGTCGGACGTTCCTCCGTGGCTGTGCCACGTCATGCTGGGCACCCGCGACTCCTGCGTTCGCATAACTAGCAGGTAACGTAAGGTGCGTGCAGATGAGTCAAGCGTTGGTGAAGTTGGCGGCCGGGTGGCTGCTGGGCCTCATGCTTGCCGTCGCCGGAGCCATCGTTTCGGTCAATCTGGTCAACAACTCGGTGGCCAGCCCGCAGCAGCCTGTCCGGGAATATCTGGATGCCCTCCAGAAGGGTGAGGGCGAGCGGGCGCTGGGCCTCCTCCGCGCTTCGGTGCCGGATGCAGACGCCGCCATGCTCGACGGCACGGCCCTGCAGACCTCCGCGTCACGCATCGCGAACGTGAAGATCGGCGGTGCGGAGACGCGCGGCGGCAAGCGGGTCATGGTGCCCATGGAGTACACGATCGACGGCAGCCGCCTGCGCACCGAGTTTCTGCTGGAAAGCACCGGTACAGAGTGGCTGTTCTTCAGCAAGTGGGCCTTCGTTCCTTCCGCCCTGCCCACCATCGACGTCACTGTGGTGAACTCAAACGAAGCCACGCTGAACGGGGTGCCGGTGAACATGCCCGGTGGCCGCAGCACCTTTGCCGTGTTCTATCCGGGCGAGTTCGAGGCCTCCCTCAACGGGGAGTTCTTCTCGGCGAAGCCCACCCGGGCCACGGTCTCCGGCCGGGATCTTCCCGCTGCGCCGCTGAATCTCCTGACCCAGGCCACAGACGAACTGAACCAGGCTGTGGCCTCCAGGGTCAAGGAATTCCTGGACACGTGCGCCGCGGACGCCGTCAAGCAGCAACGCCTGCAGCCCGACTGCCCGTTCTACCACGCCACCCCCAACAGGGTGGTGGACGGCACCATCAAGTGGAGCATCACCGAGTATCCGAAGATCAGCATTGAGCCGTTCGAGGGTAAATGGGTGGTTGCGCCCCTGGACGGCAAGGCCAGGATCACCGCCGAGCAGGTCGACCTGTTCACGGGCGGCGTCTCACCCCTGGATGTGGAGCACGATTTCAGCTTCACCACGCGCCTGGACATCAACGGCGACACCATCAAGGTCACGCCCCTCCTCAGCTTCTAGAGCCGGGCCTTCCAGCGCCGGGCAGAGTCCGCCTGCGGAACTGGCCCAGTCTTGAATTCAGCCACAAACAAAACTGGCCCGGTTCCCAACCCCTGCGGGTCGAAAACCGGGCCATTCAGCAGCCAGGTGCGGCGGGCCCTGCCGGCTCAGTCCATGCCGCGGAGGTCCAGCACCAGTTCGGCGTCGCCGTCGGGCTGCAGCACCACCGGGATGCCCCAGTCCTGCTGGTACAGGTGGCATGCCGCGTGGTCCGGAATCTCGCCGTCTTCAGTCTCGGGACCGTCGCAGGCCGCAGCGCGCGCGGTAATGTGCAGCACCCCCTCGGGGACGTCCGAGGCCAGCTCCAGGGTGCGGAGCAGGCCCACGGAGGTGCCGCCGCCCGCCACGAGCAGTTCCGGAGGGGTTGACGAGATCTTCAGCTGCGTGGGGTCGCCCCAGCGGTCGTCGAGCTTCTGGCCCGTGGGCGCCGTGAAGCGGACCGTCAGGTCCAGCAGCCCGGGCGCCACGGGGCTCTTCGGCCGGTGGGTCTGGACCGCGCCCTCGTCCACCTGCTGGGCTTCCTTGGGGATGGGCACGTACACGAGGTGGTGCTTGTTCGCCTCGACCACCACCAGAAGCGGTTCCTTGCCGGCCACCCGTGTGTGGTCGACGATGACGTCGGACGGTTCGGACAGGCCACGCGCCAAGGTGGACACGGTCTTGGCCGCGGGGTCGTAGCGGCGCACGGCACCGTTGTACGTGTCGGCAATGGCCACGGAGCCATCTGGGAGCACAGTGACCCCGAGCGGGTGCTGCAGGCGCGCCTCGGAGGCTTCGCCGTCACGGAACCCGAAGTCGAAGAGGCCCTTGCCCACGGCGGATTCAACGGTGACCGTCCCGTCGTCGTCAATCACCAGCTTCCGGAGGGCGGAGGTCTCCGAGTCGGCCACCCAGATGTTGCCGTCGGCGTCTTCGGCAACGCCGGATGGCTGGGCGAACCAGGCCTCGTGGGCGGGTCCGTCCAGGAGACCTTCCAGCCCGTTGCCGGCGATGATGGACACCGCCCCCGTCAGCGGTTCAAAGCTGAAGATCTGGTGCACACCGGCCATGGCGATCACGACGGCATTCAGCTTGGCGGACCACACGACATCCCACGGCGAGCTGAGCGAGACCTCAAGCGGGTGCTCGCTCAGGCGTCCGGTGAAGCCCGCAGCGTCCTCGTCCACGCGGGCGGGGCCGGTCTCCAGCAGGCGCTGCACGCCGTTTCCGACGAGCGTGGTGACGGTTCCGTCCGCGAGGGACAGCCCCCTCAGGCGGTGGTTGACGGAGTCGGCAATCACGACGTCGTAACCCGTCTTCGCTGCCACGTCTTCCGGCAGCAGGACCAGGCCCTGGGGTTCGTTGAATTCCGCCACGGGCTCCAGGGAGTCCAAAGCTGCGCTCGGGCCGTCGGCGTAGCCCTTCTTGCCGGTGCCAAACGTGCCGAGCACGGTGTGGAAGTCGGTGTCGAGCTCGACGACGCGGTGGTGGCCCGTGTCCGTGACCAGCCATGTGCCGGCACGTGAGCCGGCGGCAGCGGCGCCGTCGGGCGTTCCGGATGCAGAGCCCCGGCCGGCCGGGAGGAACAGTGCCTTGCCGGGGAAGCGGAGGGTGCCCGAGGTGGGCTCAGGCGCAACGTAGGGGCCGCTGCCGCGGTGAAGTGTTCCCCGGGCTTCATGCTTGGCGATGAGCTCTGGGATGAGCACGCCGAGGCCGTCGGCGTGGCCTTCGCCGGAGAGGTGGGCCACGATGTAGCCCTCGGGGTCGATGACCACCAGCGTGGGCCAGGCGCGGGCCGTGTAGGCCTTCCAGGTTTCCAGCTCGGGGTCGTCCAGGACCGGGTGGTGGATCTCGTACCGCTCCACTGCCGCAGCGAGGGCCACGGGATCGGCCTCGTGCTCGAACTTCGGGGAGTGCACGCCCACCGTCACCAGGACGTCGGAGTACTTCTCCTCGAGCGGCCGGAGTTCTTCCAGGACGTGCAGGCAGTTGATGCAGCAGAAAGTCCAGAAGTCCAGAAGCACGATCTTGCCGCGCAGGGCCTCCAGGTCCAGGGTCTTGCCGCCCGTGTTGAGCCAGTTACGGCCCACCAGTTCGGAGGCGCGGACCCGGTGGTGGGTGCGTACGGTTTCGCTCATCAGCGTCCTTCCAGCTTTGAGTTGCGTTCAGCCAGCTTGGCATCGCGTTCGGCCAATTTGGCAAACATATCGTTGTAAGCGGTGAGATCGGCGTCGTTATTCCTGTCCGCCGCCCGGTCGGTGCGGCGCGTCTCCCTCGCATCGGACCGGGACCACATGATGGCGACGCCGATCGCCACCAGAAGCGTGGGCACTTCGCCGATGCCCCAGGCCACGGCACCGCCCAGTTGCTGGTCCACGATCGCCGATGGTCCCCACTCCCGGCCGAGGTTGCCGAAGTAATCCGCGGCGAGCAGCCCGGTACCGCCCATGATGGCCACGCCGAAGAAGGCATGGAAGCCCATGGTGGCCAGCAGAAGCACCAGCCGCAGCGGGTACGGTGCCCGACGCGGCAGCGGATCCGTGCCGATCATGCTGAGCACGAAGATGTACCCGGTCAGGGCGAAGTGCAGGGTCATCAGCTCGTGTCCCACATGCTCGCGCATCGCGAAACCGAACGCGTCGGAGTAGTAGAACAGCACGATCGAACCGGCGAAGTTCGCAGCCGCAAACAGCGGGTGCGTCACCAGCTGCGAGACCTTCGAGTGGACGAAAATCAGCAGCCACTCGCGCAGGCCGCGCGAGCCGTCGCTCCTGGCCGGCAGTGCACGCAGGGCAAGCGTCACCGGGGCACCCAGGACCAGGAAGAGCGGAGCCACCATCGTGAGGGCCATGTGGTCCACCATGTGCGCAGAGAACAGCACCCGCCCGTAGACCGCCGGAGGCCCGGAGGTGATGTACGTCAGCACCAGCAGGCCGACTACCCAGTTCACGGAGCGGAAGATCGGCCACTTGTCCCCGCGGGCACGGACCTTGGCCACGCCCAGAATGTAGGAAACGAGCCCGAACACGGCGACGGCCACCCAGATCCAGTCCACGCGCCACTCGGTGAGCCAGCGTTCCGGAGTCAGTTCAGGGGGCAGCTCGTAGCCCGACAGGATGAATGCCGGCGACGCATCAGGGGCGTAGGTGGTCGGTTCCGGTGGCGCGGAGCGGCCGAGTGCCACCGCGATTCCCGAGGTGGCCCCCATAATGAGGAGTTCCATGAGAATCAGCTGCCACAGCACGCGGCGCGCGGACAGCCCCGAACCCTTGCGGTTCAGCTGCGGGATCACCCACTGCCGGTGCATGAATCCGATGCCGCCGAGGACGACGGTGGCGGCGGTCTTCGCCAGGATCAGCCGGCCGTAGGGTGAGCCGAACAGATCTGCCCAGCTGGCCACCCGGACGGTGGAGTTGACCACGCCGGAGGCAAACACCAGCAGGAAGGCGAACCCAGCAAGTGAGGAGAACCGCCGCAGCGTGGGTTCGGTGATGTCCGGCGTTCCAGTCGGGCGGGACACCGCGGCACCCGGTGTGGAGGGGCGGGCGCCGGAGACCAGGCCCGAGAGCAGGGCGAGCACGATGATGCCGCCTACCCAGACGCTGACACCCACCAGGTGCAGACCGAGTGAGCTGATGGCTCCCTCGTGGTCGTTCGAGCTCGCGGAGTGGCCAATCAGGGCGGCGGGTACGAGGCCGACGAGCGCCAGCACCAGGGTCAGGGCCAGGCCCGTCAGTGACCGGACGCCGAACAGTGCGGTTGTGACGACGGCCGCGATGATGGTCACTGACAGCCAGGCGCGTCCGGTGGGAATGTCGGTCATGAAGAAAACGAGCGCCCTGGTGAACTCCGCGTCGCCGGAGACACCCTGCCCAGCCACATCGGCATAGGTGAGCACCAGGACGGCGATGGAGGACAGCGTCCAGGCCACGCCGGCTGCGGCCGCAATGGCCAAGGCCCGGGAGAACGCCGGGTGCTCAGGTGCCTCTTGGTCCTTGGCCCGGCGGCGGTCCAGAGTCCTGGGCAGAATGCCGGCGGCGAAGATGAGCCCGCCGATCACTGTGGCCAGCGAGACGTTGTGGATCGCCTTGCTGATGGGAAGGCCCCAGCGCACCACGGCGCCTGGATCGGAGACCTCGCGGGCCACGGCTGCACCCGTGAAGAGCAGGGCTGCAGTGAGCCCTAGAAACAGCGCGGCCAAGCCAGCCAGCTGCCAGGACCGCGTAATGCCCAGCCCGGCATTGGCCAGGTTCAACCCGCCGCCCATGTTGGGGGCAGGCTGTGGAGTACGGGATTCTGCGGCGGAGGGCACCTATCCATTGTCCGCTAACGCTGCCTGCGCGGCGAATCGGCCAGAGTGAATCCGGGCACGTCGACGCTTTAACGCAAGCGGAGCGGCAACCAGATGGTTGCCGCTCCGCTGAGTTGCGTGGAAAGACTACTTCTTGTTGGAGACAGCGGCCTTCAGCTTGGAACCGGCGGTCAGCTTGACGCTGTGGCCGGCTGCGATCTGGATGGTCTCGCCGGTCTGCGGGTTGCGGCCAGTGCGGGCTGCACGGTCGGTGCGCTCAACTGCGAGCCAGCCCGGGATGGTGATCTTCTCGCCGGAGGCGACGGAAGATTCGAAAACCTCGAACAGTGCATCGAGCACGGAGTTGACGGCAGCCTGGCTGGTGCCGGCCTTGCCTGCTACCTCTGCAACAAGTTCACTACGGTTCTTAGCCATTTATGTCCTCCTGGACGCTTTGGATTTCTGGAGCCTGCACACGGCATGCGTGCAAGCCACTGTTCGAAAACTTACCAGCTTGCACCCGTAAGGGGGACAAATTCCGCGTGTTTCCGCGACTTTTTGACCTAAATCACCGGAGTTTGGCGGCTTTTCCCCGGAATTCGGCCCTCGGCGGACGATCTTTCGGGTCACAGCATGAGCGTGAGGCACGGCTGTCGAAACCCTGTCGACCCGGCCCGGCCACGGCGGCGGCGGAACCCTCCCTCACCTTTCGCCGCTCCCCCACGGGAACCCTCCCTCACTTTGCGCCGCTTGATCACGGGACGCTCCCTCACTTGCTGCCGGGTTATCACGGGACGTTTCCTCGGTTGTTGCGGGGTACGACGGTGGTGTGGCGGGTGGGGTGCCCGGGGCCGGGCTTGGGGGGGCGGGGGGCGTCCACTCAGCTGCCGCATTATGTGAGGGAGCGTCCACGCAGCTGCCGCAGTATGTGAGGGAGCGTCCGGTCAGCTGCCGCGAGTATGTGAGGGGGCGTGCCCTGGAAGGCGGCGGGTAGTGAGGGAGCGTGGCGTTCGGGCCAGCGATATGTGTGGGAGCGTCCGGTCAGCCGCGGCGGTGTGTGTGGGGGCGTCCGTGTGTGGGGGCGTCCGTGTGTGGGGGCGTCCGTGTGAGGGGGCGTGCCCTGGAAGGCGGCGGGTAGTGAGGGGGCGTCCGGTGCGCCCCCGGAGATATGTGTGGGGGCGTCCGTGGGGGTGGGGCGTCCGTGGGGTGGGGGTGGTTTTAAATGCGGGAGAGCCCCAACCGTGTGGTTGGGGCTCTCGACCTAATGGTTGTCCGGCGGTGACCTACTCTCCCACACCCTCCCGGGTGCAGTACCATCGGCGCTGTGGGTCTTAGCTTCCGGGTTCG